>JABURS010000001.1 GCA_014762505.1 Chromatiales bacterium
CTAGCAGGCTGTTGAAAAACCCAATCCACAAGCGGATCGGCGTCCGGTAAAATGCCAGGCATCGCCCCAGCAATGAGAAGAACGATGCGCGGCACCGATCTGCAGCAAGCGGGACTGTTCAGCTACGTCTCTGCGGAGGCCCGAATTCCACAGAGCCACCCGCTCCGTCCGATTCGGGCGATGGTGGACACCGCTTTGAAAGGGCTGACAGGCCGATTCGAAGCGATGTACTCGCAGGTGGGTCGTCCGTCCATTCCGCCTGAGAAGCTGTTGCGTGCCCTGCTGCTGCAAGTGTTCTACTCGATTCGCTCCGAGCGTCTTCTGGTCGAACAGCTCGACTACAACCTGTTGTTTCGCTGGTTCGTCGGACTGTCGGTGGATGACCCGGTGTGGGACCACTCCACCTTCTCCAAGAACCGTGACCGGCTGCTGGAATCGGACATCGCCGAGGCCTTTTTCCGCCAAATCCTCGACCAGGCGCAGGCCAAGGGGCTGACCTCCGACGAGCACTTCAGCGTGGACGGCACCCTCATCGAAGCGTGGGCCTCGATGAAGAGCTTCCGTCCGAAAGACGAAGACGATAGCGATAGCGACGGCGGGCGCAACGCCGAGCGTGACTTCCACGGGGAGAAGCGCCGCAACGACACCCACGCCTCGACAACCGACCCGCAGGCCCGGCTGTACAAGAAAGGCAAGGGCAAGGAATCCAAGCTCTGCTACCTCGGGCACACCCTGATGGAGAACCGCAACGGCCTGATTGTCGATGTCGAAGTGACCCAGGCGACCGGTACCGCCGAGCGGGAAGCGGCCATCGAGATGCTGGAACGGCTGTCGACGGCGGAGCGGATCACCGTCGCAGGCGACAAGGGCTACGACAGCCAAGCCTTTGTCGAGAGCTGCCGTAGACTCAAGGTCACGCCTCATGTGGCCCAGAACACAACGAACCGTCGCTCGGCCATTGATGGACGAACCACCCGCCACCCCGGCTACACCGTGAGCCAGACAATCCGAAAGCGCATCGAAGAGGGCTTCGGCTGGGCCAAAACGGTCGGCGCCTTGCGAAAGACAAAATTCCGGGGCTTGCCTCGACTGAACTTCCAAGCGCGACTGACCTTCGCTGCATACAACCTCATTCGAATACGAAACTTGGCGGCGGAGGTGCCCGGATGACGGGCGTAGTGCGCCCGAGAGGCCGCTTTGAGCACGGCCTGGGTGCCGAATACGATGCAAATGCCAGTTTATCCGGTGCGATTCCGGCGAAAAATGTTCATGAGTGAAGTGAAATTCCATCATCTGGGAGTCAGGGCGCCCGAAGTGGTGGGTTTTTCAACGGCCTGCTAG
>JABURS010000002.1 GCA_014762505.1 Chromatiales bacterium
TCACCATCCTCGCCCGCAAGCTCGCCCGTATCGCCTTCGCCATCCTCAAAAACGGGGCCGACTATGTGCCGCGAAAACCTTGTCTTGCGACATAGAATCTCCTACAGCCAATACCAAGTTTCGTAGGAGCGCTGCAAGGCGCGATTAGGGGTGGCACTCTGCCGAAACATGGGTATCGCAGCTGGCGCAGCTCCTACCGCCAATACCAAGTTTCGTAGGAGCGCCGTTTATGCCCTCTGGGTGCGAGGCGCGATTAGGGGCGGCACTCCGCCCAAACATCGGCATCGCGGCTCGCGCAGCAGCGTCAGGAGTAGGAGCCGAGCCCTCTCGGCGATTCAAAGGCCCATGCCAGCCATACCCTCACCCGAGCCTTGCTCCCAATTTGGGAGCAACCTATACTCACCCCATGAGAATCATCGCGAAACGGACGTTGCGAGAATTTTATCGACAGGCCCAGTACCGGGATGCCAGGGGACCGCTGGAGGCATGGCATGCGGAAGCCTGTAAGGCGAAATGGTGCACACCACATGACATCAAGGCCCAGATCACCAGCGCCAACATCATTGATGCCTCACATGTAGTCTTCAACATTGCCGGCAACAAGTATCGGCTGGTGGTCGACGTCGATTACACACGCCAGGCCATGTTCGTGAAATTCATCGGCACGCATGCCCATTACGACAAACTCAGACTTAAAGACGACTGACCATGCATATTCGCCCCATCAAGACCGAGCAGGATTACGAGGCTGCGCTGGCTGAGATCGAGGCGCTCTGGGGTACCCCCGAGGACTCCGCCGAAGGCGACAAGCTCGACGTACTCCTGACTCTGGTAGAGGCCTACGAGGCCAGACACCATCCCATCGATCCACCCGATCCTGTCGAGGAGATCCTGTTCCGCCTGGAGCAGGCCGGTCTGGAACGCAAGGACCTCGAGCCCTACATCGGATCGAGCGGGCGCGTCTCCGAAGTACTCAACCACAAGCGCCCCCTGAGCCTCAACATGATCCGCAAGCTCTGGAAAGGTCTGAACATACCCCTGGAAAGCCTGATCAACGACAAGAACCACGAACATCGAAAACAGGCATAACACACGGGGTCGAGAGACGGGAGGGGTTAGCCCTCGTAGGAGCGCCCGCAAGGCGCGATATGGGGTGGCACTCCGCCCAAACATGGGCATCGCAGCTTGCGCAGCTCCTACCGAAAAACCCAATCCGTCGTAGGAGCGCCGCAAGGCGCGATCAGGGGCGGCACTCTGCCGAAACATGGGTATCGCAGCTGGCGCAGCTTGTATGTTGTGCCCCGACAGGCCAGAAAGGGCTTGTCGGGGTGGAGGGACGAGCTTGGCATCTGGCC
>JABURS010000003.1 GCA_014762505.1 Chromatiales bacterium
TGATATTTTGCCAAATATCCACTTCAGAGTGGTCTACTTATTGGGGAAGCTTACGTGTGGATTCAAGAATAAATCTATCTCGTTTTTCCAGGAAACATGAATGAGTCGGTTCTCAGTAGGAAGCGGAATGACAAAGTTAATTGTACGTAATATCCAGTACATACTGATCATAATTGGATTGGCATGTATTCTCGTCGCCAATATTTTTGAGAAGGATGTCTTAAAGGTCGACGTGGATAATGCGTTGGCAAATATCGGAGTGATGCTATTAGTATTCGGGGCCATTCAGTGGGTATTTGATGTTGGCGTACGAAAGCAGCTATTTGAAGAAATCACGGCACTGACCGTGAAGAACATCCATGTCGCCACATCAGGGATTATAGATGTAGTGCAGAACTCAAGGGATGTGGATTACTCTGATCTCATCACGCAAAGCACATTGCTTACAATCGGTCTGAACTACACGCCAAGAATATTTGAAGATTACCTCTCGATATTCAAGGAGCGTTCCCGGCGCGGCATGGATACCAATCTCATCGTTATTGACTTTAATTCGGATGCCGGGTCATTTCTTTTGGGGATGGAGAAGGAGGCTGGTCATGTGGTTCCAAATCAAGACAAGCTAAGACGAATAATCGAAGAAATTAATAACATCGGAGATGGGAAAATACGGGTGCTGAGTCACTCGGCAGTACTGCGCTACTCTTTCGTCCAAGGTGACTCGTCAATTTGGGTAAAGCCATATAGAAACAGCAATGGAAGGGATGAGATTCCTGCCATTCAATTAAAGAAAGGAACATGGATTTACGATTTCTTTAGCTCTGATATCAGTGCTCTGATTGGGCAGGCTCAGAAAAATGAATAGCAATGAGTTGAGTGCTCTTCTGGAAGAGGCGCTAAGGTCGGTAGGAGAAGGCCGGTTGGTGGAAGAGTTAACTAGGCTGAGCAAGTCAGCAGTCGAGAACGAGGGGACGCTGACCATAATAGCTAATGCCGGCGTTCATCATCTTCCAGAAAAACTGCTTCGTGGTCAGGTTTTTAATGCATCTGAAGGAACTTTGAATTTCACCAGTCAGGAGTCTACTAAGAAAGAGTTTGAAATGATATTGAAGAAATTGGCGGTGAAGCTTAAGGAGAGAGATTGGAAAAGGGTTTATCTTATCCCATTCGGGCCAGCAAACTTATCGATGTTGCTTAAGCTTTTGGTTTATCGCGTTACTCATATCGAGACGATCGATATGTTCTATTGCAATGGTGAATACATGGAGCTCGATATCCAAATTCGCCCATTGGTTGTCGATGCAAAATGACTGTAAAAATTACAGGGTTCAAGTTGGGGTCCCGGAGGTGTTCAAAGCGCTGTGTCAGCCGGTTAAAGTGTAACAAAAGGTGACGGATTTATTATTCTGGGTCTCGGGATTAGATAGTTGATCTTTCCCGTTTATTCGTATGAACCGTTCTCCGATTACTAGGCAATGATATGAACTTCATAAAGTACATGGCAGGTTCCTTCATCATCAGCTTCGGCATCCTTTTCGTGATCGTCCTCATGCTGATATCCCTGCAGGTCAAGGCGCCGGATAATGTCGTGGTTTATCTGGCTGGTGCCTGGGTTTTGCTTTCGCTTGCCATGTATCCCCTGGCGAAAAGAATCGTTCGTTTGTGAATTGACTGATCAATGACAGGCTGAGCGCTTTCACAGGCGCTGCTGCCTTCGAGTCGATCCCTCCCCAAGTGATGCGGTGGGCGAACCATGCACGCGATGGCTCTTACCAAGGTCTTCACCCTCCTCGAGCCCGGCCCCGTGGTCCTGGTGACCACCTGCGACGCTGGCCGGAACAACATCGTAAGCTTCCCCAATAAGTAGACCACTCTGAAGTGGATATTTGGCAAAATAT
>JABURS010000004.1 GCA_014762505.1 Chromatiales bacterium
GGCCAGATGCCAAGCTCGTCCCTCCACCCCGACAAGCCCTTTCTGGCCTGTCGGGGCACAACATACAAGCCGAGCCCCCTCGGCGATCACGACCCTGCCGGATTCAGCCCCATCGGCCAGATGGCTGGCCTCCTGCTTGCGGCCCACGAAAAAGGCCCCGCATGCGGGGCCTTTTTCGTGGGCCGGGATGTCCCGGTTACATCATCAGCACTTCCTTGAAGAAGGCCTTGGAGCCGCCCTTCATGAAGTAGTAGTCCTTGATGCCCTTGTCTTCCAGGTAGTACTGGAACCACTGCACCTGCTTGCCGGCCTCGTCGTAGATCAGCACGGTGCCGCCGCGCTGGGCGACGCGCGCGAGCCGGGCGTCGATGGCGGCGGTGTCGTCCAGCGAGATGTCTTCCTGGCGGTTGGGGAACAGCGAGGTGGCGGCGCGCTGCGTGGCCTCGCGGAGGTCGATCACGGTGGCATTCGTGCCGTGCACCATCTCGGCGAACTTCTCCGGCGCAAGCAGGCGCTTGTTGAAGTCGTCGCCGCTGATCAGGCGGGCCGGGTCGACCGGCGAGCGGCCCAGCAGCACCGAGGCCTCGGGCTGGGCCTTGGCCCAGTCGAAGATGCCGGCGTCGTAGGCATAGACCTCCTCGATGCCGCGGCCCTTGGCCTTGTCGCAGGCCTTGTACGACTTGTAGCAGGTCTTGCCGTTGCAGTAGAACACGATCGGCTGCGCGGCCTGACCCTTCAGGGCCTCCAGCTTCTCGACAAAGGCCGCATCGTCCAGCGCGATATGCACGGCGCCCTTGATGTGCAGCACGTCGAACTCGTACTTGGAGCGCACGTCCACCACGTGCACCTTGTCGAGCTGGGCGGCCAACTCTTCCAGCTCCATCACCGGGATGGTGTTGTAGGTCGCGCGGCCGGGGAATTCGTCGTTGGCAGAGGCCAGGGAGGATACGAGCAGCAGCAGGACAAGCCCGAGGGCGGAAAGCGCCTTGAACATGAATCTTTCTCCTTCGTCATCTCTTGTCGTTATCGTGTCGGCCCTTCTTGCGGGGCCTGGAGGCTATCGAGCGAGATTAGCCCAAACCGCGCCCCAAGGGTATCCGACACCGTCACGCCGGTGAAATTGCCGCCAGGCGGTGGAGAAATCCAGACGAGGTGTAGGGTTTGATGGAATAAGGGGAATTCAATGCGCCACAGAGGACACAGAGATCACAGATCAGGCCGGTGCCTCGTAGGAGCGCCGCAAGGCGCGATCAGGGTGGCACGCGCTGTCCCGGGCATGGACAATCGCGGCTCCCGCCGCTCCTACCAGCAAAACCTTCACCCGTAGGAGCCGAGCCCCCTCGGCGATCATGGCCATGCCGGTGGGGCCCCATCGGCCAGAGGGCTGGCCTCCTACAGGGGGGCGTAAGGCCGGCCAAAAGAAAAGCCCCGTTGCCGGGGCCAGGTCTCGTCTTGCCAAACCGGCGCGAGGCCGGCGTTTCTTCTTTTTCGGGTCCTGGCCCTGGTGGGCTGCTGACCCGCCCGAAACCAGCGGTTTCGGTTCCCCCTGAGCGGCATTGCAGGCCGTTCAAACGGCCCTCCCCTCGCCACTGCCAGTAACCCTAGCATAGCTAAGGCCTACGGTCAGCAGGGAATTTCCCCCGGCGCCAACTTGCAAAACCCCGCGCCGTTCTATAGTTTCGACACATTATTAAGAGGCTAGGGGTGCCACCCGAATCTGGATTGGACGTTCGAGTCACCCGGATTCGTAATGAGACATGTAGATTTTGTTCGCGGGCAAGGCTGAGCGGGGAGGCGGGAGCGCAGTGTACATCACGTACATGAGCATCTCGCCGAGACGCGAAAACGCAGCACGCGGGCAAAGGATGCATGTCTCAGGAAAGTGATGGATCGTCCTTCCAGACAAGGCTGAGCGGGGAGGCGGGAGCGCAGTGTACTCACGTACATGAGCATCTCGCCGAGCCGCGAAAACGCAGTATGGGAGGACGAGACGCCGCTTTCCGGCTGAGAAAGACCCTTAATACCTGATCCGGCTAACACCGGCGGAGGGAAGCTTCGGATTCGCCCCCGCAGTCCGTCTTCCGCGCCGCCGACCCCCGCAGAACAGAGGTCCACAGCATGAGCGCGATCCCCCAGGAATTCATCAAGAAGACGGCCGAACTCTCCGAGGACGTCACCCGTCCGTTCCCCAACTCCAAGAAGATCTACATCGAGGGCTCGCGCCCGGATATCCAGGTCGGCATGCGCGAGATCGCCTGCGCGCCCACCATGACCACCGGCACGCCGGAAGAGAACCCGCCCATCACGGTGTACGACACCTCGGGCCTGTATACCGACCCGTCCGCGAAGATCGACCTCATGAAGGGCCTGCCCGCCCTGCGCGAGAAGTGGATCCTCGAGCGCAACGACACCGAGACGCTGGACGGCCCCAGCTCCGAGTACGGCCGCAGCCGCCAGGAAGACCCGGCACTGGCCGAGCTGCGCTTCGAGCATATCCGCACCCCGCGCCGAGCCAAGCCCGGCCACAACGTCAGCCAGATGCACTACGCGCGCCAGGGCATCATCACGCCCGAGATGGAATACGTCGCCATCCGCGAGAATTGCCGTCTGAATGAGCTGCGCGCCGACCCGCGCTACCAGAAGCTCCTCAAGCAGCACCCGGGCCAGGGCTGGGGCGCCGAGCTGCCGGACGAGATCACGCCCGAGTTCGTGCGCGACGAGGTCGCCCGCGGCCGCGCCATCATCCCGGCCAACATCAACCACCCGGAACTCGAGCCGATGATCATCGGCCGCAACTTCCGCACCAAGATCAACACCAACATCGGCAACTCCGCCGTTACCTCTTCCATCGAGGAAGAAGTGGAGAAGATGGTCTGGTCCGCGCGCTGGGGCGGCGACACGTTGATGGATTTGAGTACGGGCAAGAACATCCACGAGACCCGCGAGTGGATCCTGCGCAACGCGCCCATGCCCATCGGCACCGTGCCCATCTACCAAGCGCTGGAAAAGGTCAACGGCAAGGCCGAAGACCTCACCTGGGAGATCTTCCGCGACACCCTCATCGAGCAGGCCGAGCAGGGCGTGGACTACTTCACCATCCACGCCGGCGTGCTGCTGCGCTACGTGCCGCTCACCGCCAACCGCGTCACCGGCATCGTCAGCCGCGGCGGCTCCATCATGGCCAAGTGGTGCCTCGCGCACCACGAGGAAAACTTCCTCTACACCCACTTCGAAGACATCTGCGAGATCATGAAGGCCTACGACGTCTCCTTCTCGCTGGGTGACGGCCTGCGCCCCGGCTCCATCATGGACGCCAACGACGCCGCCCAGTACGGCGAGCTCGAGACCCTGGGCGAACTCACCAAGATCGCCTGGAAGCACGACGTCCAGTGCATGATCGAAGGCCCCGGCCACGTGCCGCTGCACATGGTCAAGGAAAACGTCGACAAGCAGATCCACGACTGCTTCGAGGCCCCGTTCTACACCCTCGGCCCGCTGGTCACCGACATCGCCCCGGGCTACGACCACATCACCTCCGGCATCGGTGCCGCCAATATCGGCTGGTACGGCACCGCCATGCTCTGCTACGTCACGCCCAAGGAGCATCTCGGCCTGCCCAACAAGCAGGACGTGCGCGACGGCATCATCACCTACAAGATCGCCGCCCACGCATCCGACCTCGCCAAGGGTTTCCCCGGCGCCCAGGTGCGAGACAACGCCCTGTCAAAGGCGCGCTTCGAGTTCCGCTGGGAAGACCAGTTCAACCTCAGCCTGGACCCGGAAAAGGCCCGCGAATTCCACGACGAGACCATGCCCAAGGAAGCGCACAAGGTGGCGCATTTCTGCTCGATGTGTGGGCCAAATTTTTGCAGTATGAAGATTACCCAAGACGTACGCGACTTCGCGGCTGCGCAGGGCATCTCCGAAGACGAAGCGCTGAAGAAGGGGATGGAAGAGAAGGCTGTGGAGTTTAAGAAAACTGGGGCGGAGATCTACAAGGAAATTTGACGTCTACTTGGATATCAGTCGTGCTGTTCTATGGAAATTCGAGCAAAAGGGAATAGTTGCATGATTTTGGCTCCTGGGGCTGGCGGTATGACTGAAGATAGAATGGGGCATGTGGCGCGAGGGCGAGTATGACGCATTCGATCCAAAAGATCCGGCCTGCCGCCCGTTTGCTGCGCACGATAGGCCAGGACCTGATTAAGGATGTCTATGCCGCAATCGTCGAATTGGTGAAGAACGCATATGATGCAGATTCACCTAGTGTCGTGATTGGGTTCAATTATCAAGAGCCCGCGAACCGACTTCTGATTATGGTGGAGGACTGCGGTCACGGGATGGATTTCGATACGGTCGTCAATCAATGGCTGGTTCCCGCGACCGATGACAAGCTCAGAAGGAAGCGGAGTACTGGCGGGCGTGTTTTGCAGGGGCGGAAGGGGATCGGCCGTTTCGCGGCGGCAATCCTAGGCGACCGTATTTTTATGGAGACTACTAAATGTGGCGTGACGACTTCACTGCTTTTAGATATGGAGGCGTTAGAGAAGCTTCAATACCTGGATCAGTTGGAGTTGGATATTGAAGAGGCTCACACAGGTGCTCCTGATGGCACGCGGATCGAAATTGAATCAGACGGGATGACCGCGGACGAAGTGGCGGAAGTATGGACTCCGAGACAGTTGCATAAGCTCTTCGTCGAGCTGCGTAGCCTGATTGCGCCCGAGGAGGTCTACACGGCAGCTGAGCGCCAAGGATACAAGGTGGATCACGATCATTTCGAGATCCAGCTGGTTTTTGAGAGCTTTCCGGCCGAAAACTACAATCACCGGTCGATTAAGATTAGACCATATCCGGTACTTGATCTTTACGATTACAAGATCTCTGGACGAGTGGATGAGGCCGGAAATGGTGTCCTGCGATTTGAGAATCAGAATATTCCGAGTCTAGGTGTCGAGAAGTTCGAACTAAAGCTTCCTATCGATAGCGCTGCCGGTCAGAAGTATCCTGGAGAGATATTCATCGATTTGCGTGTTTACGATCGTGATCCCGAAAGTATTGAAAATATTATAAAAAGAGGGCTTAAAGATCCTGATACCGGAGAGTATGTCGGTAAACAGGAGGCTCGCCACATTCTGAATGAGCACTATGGCGTCGGGATCTATCGTGAGCAATTCCGAATCCGGCCCTACGGAGAGCAATCCTTTGACTGGCTAGACCTGGATAAAAAGAGGGTGCAGAACCCCTCATACAAGATCGGCCATAATCAAATAATTGGTTTTGTTTACGTCCGGCCTGAGGAGCAATCGGGGCTGCAGGAGAAGAGTGCGCGCGATGGTCTGGTAGAGAATGGCGCCTATTTTGGGCTCGTAACCCTTGTGTTGCGAGTAATCAATGAACTCGAAGGTCGCCGCGTACGTTACCGAGAAAAGGCTTTCAAAGGTGGCAGATTTCGGAGCTTGGAAGAGGAGATGGACCTCCTGTTTAACTTTGAAAGTACTAAAAAGCGAATCGCAAGCGGCCTGAATGAGCTGGGAATTTCTCCCGCCCAAATGGAGGGTGTTGAGTTAGTTGTTGATGAGGCTTTGGAATTAGAAAGGCTGAATAAAGCGGGGTTCGTGCGACAAATCAGGGACACAATTGCCGTTTATCAGGGGCAAGCGACCCTGGGAAAAATCACTCATGTGCTTCTCCATGAAGGGCGAAAGCACATCAAATACTTGACGGAGACCGTGCCCAGACTTGTTAAGTGGACGCGAGAGGTTATAGAGACTTCTGATATGGGTGTGCTGGAAAAGATCGATGACAGATCAGATAAAGTGCTTTCCCATGCAAAGGGGCTTTCATTTCTCTTCAAGAAAATTGAGCCACTCGCTAGAACACGGAGATCACCAAGCAAAGAAGTGAGCCTTGTACGCGAGTTGGATAATGCGTTTGCGATATTTTCGTCGGAACTTGAGAGTGCAAGTATTCAGTATTCCGTATCCTTAAAGGGGTCGACTCCAGTAGTTAGCGCTAATGAGATGGATATCATGACCGTATTTGCCAACCTGATTGAAAACAGCGTGTTCTGGCTGTCTCAAGTGAAAGAAGGGGTGCGCCGGATTGATGTGTTGGTGCTTAAGGAGAATGGGCAAAGCATTGTCGAGTTTAAGGATACGGGGCCCGGATTTCAGGGTGGGAATCTCGAGCTTATGTTCGAGCCGGGATACAGCATGAAACCCGAGGGAACTGGACTAGGGTTAGCGCTGGTAGGTGAGGCAATGAGTCGTATAGGCGGAAAAATCGAAGCCAAGCACTCGGATGAGGGTGCAGTATTTGAGCTTATCTTCGAGGCAACAAAGAATGATTGATACGGTACGGATACTTATCGTC
Source organism: Chromatiales bacterium (assembly GCA_014762505.1). NCBI lineage: Bacteria > Pseudomonadati > Pseudomonadota > Gammaproteobacteria > Chromatiales > Chromatiales bacterium. The sequence continues at coordinate 6,376 of JABURS010000004.1, forward strand.
GAAGATGACGAAGACCAGATGGAGGCATACCGAGATGCGGCAAGTGATATGGAAACAGAAGAATTCCGGTTAGAGGTCGTGGGTCGCCGCTCTGCGGAACAAGCAAAGGAAGAACTGTTGTCAAGAGATTTCGACGGGGCAATAGTGGATTTGAACCTTTCGCCGGGGAATCCCAATGAGGCATCGGGTAACGATGTATTATCGGAGATTACCGCGAGGCATCGTTTTCCTGTTTTTGTGGTGTCCGGGAACTTGCAAAACCTCGCCCCTGATATCGGTCAATCAGGATTCCTGAAAACATTCGATCGTGCCGTTTCGAATGATGTAATATTTGATGGTCTTATAAAGATTCATAAGACCGGAATCACCAAGATACTAGGCGGGCGCGGATTGATCGAGCAGCATCTTGGAGAGATCTTCTGGCGTCACTTGTCCTGTGACTTTGATAACTGGGACGCAGGGGGGCGCGATTCGGAGCGAACCCTTCTGCGGTACGCTGTGACGCACCTTCTGGAGTATCTGGATCTTCCTCATGAGGAAGAGAATTCGCATTACCATGAGGCCGAATTTTATATTATTCCTCCCATAAGAGCGCATGTTGCTACTGGCGATGTGGTGCAACATGAAGGTGGCCGATATATTGTTTTGTCGCCGCCCTGTGATGTGGTCGTGAGGGGGCACAAGGATGGTAAGCCTGTTATCAATGCGAACTCTATTGTTCTGGCCCCGCTTGTGCCGGTGACTCGAGAAGCATTTCTGAATTATGGCATCATGCGCGAAGATGCTAAGTCTTCAGACCGTGAAAAATTGCTTGATGAGATTGTGAAAGGAAAGCGGGAGAAATATGTGTTTCTTCCAGGGTATCGTAATATTGATGCGGCGGTGGCGGACCTGCAGAATATTCTTACGTGGTCATTAGATGACTTTATGTTGGCAGACAGATTGGCGACGGTTTCAGGTGCTTTTCTTAAAGAAATACAGTCACGATTCGCTGCGTACTACGGAAGGCAAGGGCAGCCGGATTTGGACAAAAAAGAGCTTGTTAAGCAATATAAAAAAGTGCTTTCTTCGGGAGAGTGAGCCATGAGTTGCGCGTGCGGTAGAATTCGATGTCAGGTCAACCTAGAGCGTATTCTCTGTAATTCGCCTATTACTTTTTTGGCGCAGGCGTCAGTGTCTTTTCTTATCTCATGCTCCCAGAATCGCAGCACTAGCCAGCCATTCTTTTCAAGAGCAAAATTGTTTTTTTTGTCTCGCTCTCTATTTTCCTGAATCTTTTCTCGCCAAAATGTTTCGTTGGTTTTCGGCTGTTGGAAGTGTTTGGGGCAGCCGTGCCAGAAACAGCCATCCACAAACACAGCTAGATGTTCTGATGGAAAGACGATGTCGGGTCGGCCTGGTAGTTTGTTTGTGATTCGATAGCGAAATCCCATGTGCCAGAGTGCTTTACGTAACCTTTTCTCAGGCTTGGTATTTTTGCCCCGAATCGCACTCATGCAGTGTCGACGCTGTTCTTTAGTCAAGACGTCAGCCAATTCTGAACCCCTACTTTGGTATTCGCGTCGTAGTCACTTTGTTTGTTGTAAACGGGGAGGGCGATTCGCACAGTTGGAGAACTGGAGATCTCGTCCCAGAGGGGAGGTCTTAGGTGGCAAGGTGATCAAAATGGAGTGATCGTTTCTTTGATGCCTTTCTAGACCGTCGCATGTCGCTTAACCATTATTCTCGATTATGCTGCTTTACATCCGGTTCTTTGGTCAGTTTGCATTATCCGTCTGAATATGACCTCTAGCACCGGTGAGCAGACACCGTTTCCGCAAAGCTTGATTTTCTCCCGACGGTTGCCGACCGGCAGTTTGTGGCCGGTTCCGGCTCCCATGGCTCTCAATAACTCTGGCGGCTGCAGCATGCGTAGATAAGGAATGTCTCCCTGCCAGGTAACCAATCCGAACCGGTCGACAGTCGTGACTGTGCGCAACGGCGCATCAAGAGACTGCCATCCGCCTGCATAATCGGAGCTGTAGTAGACGATGATAAAGGGTATACCCCGACCTAATTCTGCGATTGCGCGCTCGGCTCGTTCGAGCGTGGGCTTGGCTCTGCGAGGTGTGAATAGCGGGGTGCTTGAGTATCTGTCACTCCAGTCGATGATTGACTCGGCAGACTTAGGGCTTCTGCGATGCAATGCAATGAGGTCCTCTCGCGTCGTCACTGATCCACCCCTGTGACAGAGTAGAAACATGCGCTTTCGCGACTGCGGCGTTCCAAAATCCGCTGCATTAAGAAAGAGGTCGCTCACCGTGTAACCATAGGACCCAATGCTTTCCACAAGCTCGTTGTGACGGTCCCACTTCTTCATGCGGTTCACATTCTCGACAATGAGCCACCGTGGACTCATTGCCTCAAGCCAGGGAACAATCCCAATCGCAGTCTCCCTGCTTTTCTCAGAACCGGGTCGGGCGCCCCGGGCTATCGAGTGTGAAGTGCACTCGGGAGAGGTCAACAGCACATCGGGCTTGTATTTTTTGGCCAGCTGAATCGGGGACAGGTCCTCGATTGGCGAGCAAATCACGTCTGAATCCGGGAAGTTGTCTTTATACGTCTGGGCCGCCAGACCCCACGCGTCGACAGCCAGAATCGGCGTGGCTCCAGCACGTACGGCCCCCCGGGCCCCAAAGCCACCACCACAGAAAAGATCAACGAATTTCATTAGATTTCATGAATTAGGTAAATATCGGTTTGGAAACGCTACCAGGTAGGAGAGGTTAGCGCAATCGATCTCATTGGATTTCAAGGCTAGGCAGGGTTTGGCCAAGGCAACTAATTGATATACTTATTAAACTGCTATGCCGGCTATGCCGGGGTCGGACCAAGCCAACTCATTGACAGAAAAAGAAAATCGTCCTGATATTCGCCGATTCTTGCCCTTAGAAGCCCATTTTCAGCATCAAAACCAGCCCTCTAAGGCTTCCTCCCGTTTCTGGGCTTATCCGCGCCCCCTCCCCACACCAAGATAGGTCCGTTTCTCCACCACCCATTCCTGTGGGTCCATCAGGTCGGCGGTGTTCACTTCCAGGGCCTCGGCGATGCGGTGGAG
>JABURS010000005.1 GCA_014762505.1 Chromatiales bacterium
GGGACAGTATACCGAATGCGGCGGCCTGCCAAAGTTAATCAGTATACTGTCCCCGAATTCGCGTAGTTATGGCTAAGCAACAAGGAGATGAAGATGGCAAATCTGGTGTACGTGGATAACTCCAACGTATGGATCGAAGGGATGCATGTGGCTGCCGCCGCGCACGGGAAAGCCCCTGACGTATGGTCCGCGGTCCAGAACAGAATTTGCGATTACGACTGGAAGATCGATTTCGGCAAACTCTTCCAGTTTGCGGCTGGTGAAAAGTCGGACGTAAAGCGTTCCGCACTTTTTGGTTCCCGTCCGCCAAAGAACGATTCGCTTTGGAATATCGCGCGTTCACGAGGCTTCGAAGTGATCGTTCACGACAGGAATATTGCTAACAAGGAAAAGAAAGTAGATGCCGAAATCGTGACTCAGATGATGGCTGATTCATACACCAAATTCGAAGAAGGGGATGAGTTCACTCTTGTTGCAGGCGACGGTGACTACGTGCCTACAGTAGAACACCTGGTGGGGCGAGGCATAAAGGTCAACGTGATTTTCTGGGACCACGCCAATCGAGAGCTAAAAGAGGCATGCTCGGAGTTCGTGTCCTTGAACCCTTATCTCGAACACTTGGCAGTATAGCCATAACAAGCCGGTAAGCCCGACGCCGGAATGGCACGAGGCGCTTCGCGGTAGGGTCAGCGGCGGCGCGGGTTACCAGCAGCGTTATATGCAATAGAAACATGGGCGAAGAAACGCACAACAAAGTCAATCTCGCTATAGATCAATTGGAAACTGCGTTGTCGCTGTACCTCGAAGGCCGGAGTTACGTCTCAGCGCTAACGCTTGCTGGCGCTGCCGAGGAAATATTGGGAATGGCAGTAAAGATCAAGGGAATCGAGAACTCGCTTCAAGAGTCGTATCGGGTTTACTGTCGCCCCGAGTTGTCGTGGATAAATCCTCCGAAAACTTGGGCGGAGTTCACGACAAAGGGTAAGAATAAGGTCAGGAATGCCGTGAAACACGTTTCCGGATCTGATGATCTGCTGTTTAACGCGGACATAAAGGATGAAGCCCTTTGGATGCTTGTCAGAGCCACCGACAACTACAACCGGCTGGGTTTTACCCCAACAGACCTGATGCATGAGTTTGATGGATGGTTTTACGAGCATGTGGTCGGCATATAACACGTCGCTCCAGCCGACGGCAGGCAGGCCAGGGTCGGACCAAGCTAACCGATTGATAGACTTCGAGAAACTTGCGATACAGGCCGTTTATTCGGCCTTGACCGCCCATTTTTGATCCAAAAATGGCGTCTCCAGGGAGGGAGGCTCATACGCCCCGTCTGTACCTGTCCTCCTGGGCATCGGTGATTTTCCAGGATGATGCCGGCGGCGGCCTGATCCCGATTCGCGAGGAGCAAGGGGGTATCCTGTGAAGTATCCGGCTGGCGCCGTCTGGTGTTTGATGCTCTTTGTGGCGTTCGTCGCGCCGGGCTGTTCGTACCACGCGGTGTACCCTGCCGATTGGGCCAGTCTCTCCTCCGGCGCCGCTGATGGCTGTCCCTCGCTCGCGGGTGTGTATCGGAATGCAGGCGAGCGCGCGGTTCCGGAGGGTGGTTCGCCTCAGTATTCCCCGCCTTATCTTTCCAGCTATTTCTTTGAGGACACGGCTGCCGCTGCGCGTGCGGATCGTGTGCGGATCTCGGGTGATGCGAATGCCGGGCTCAGGATCGAACTGTCCGGCGGGGAGGCCTCCCCTGCGCCGCGCGTGCTGCAGCGGCAGACGCACTATCACTGCGAGGACGGCTGGCTGTTGCTGGAGTCGTCCCGCTGGCTGGCCGAGAACGTGAGCGGCTTCGAGTCCATGACCTATCGCTTCCGCATGGCGACTGACGGCGCAATGGTGGTGCAGGTGGATTCTTCCGCAGTCGGCATCGTGTTCCTCGTGCCCGTCGCCGGGAGCTCGACCGAGTGGTACCGGTTCCTGCCGGTGGAATAGCAACGAGAGCCGCGAATAGGCGGGGGCGGTTCGTTGATCGCGCGTCCGCATGGCGGGGCAACGCCGGGCTGGCCGGTCGAGAGGGTGGAGAGGTCTGTCTTCTCGGGGGGGCGGGCCATACAAGTCGGCCCACTTCATGTCGGATTGACGCGTGCATCAAAGGGCCAGAGATCCCCGGCCCTTTGATGGACTGCCGCGTGGGTCGTTACAGGTTCATGAACGCGTCGATCACCAGCACCAGGGCGGCCAGGCCGATGACGATGCCGGTAATGCCGGTGGGGGTACTGCCGCTGAGGAAGCCGCCGATGGCGAGGCCGACGCCAAGGAGCAGGAACAGGATGGTGCCGAGCAGGTACCAGTACTTGTTGTTGCTCTCGATCTTGATGATGAAGCCAGGCATGTGAAACCTCCTTTTTTCGTTGTAGATGTGCATCCGTCTGTTCCGCGCGAGTATCCCGAGGCTCACCGGGTGTGTCGCTATTGGAGGCTAGTACAGTGCGGGAAAAACGCAATGCAGACAGGTTGGTTCCTGTGGGGGCCATCGGCGGTGGGGTGGCCGGGACGTGCCCCGGAGGGCGAGCAACCGGGTTGGCGTGCCGTTTCCGTTACTCTTGGCGATATGTCCGCTGTTGCCCGTGCCTGGAACGCCTCTTCCTGCACCCGGACGAGGCGCCGGCATGATAAACGGCGGATGGTGAGTCATCATGGCCAGCGGGTGTGCGAGGCCGCGGTGCCTGCATATGTTGGTGAACAGGGCGTGGTCTGTGCCGACGGGCCGGGTCGGGAGTGCTCAAGCCTATGGATGTAATCCTCGAGATCGTGTTTTACACCGCACTGGCGGGTGCCTGTATCCCGCTGGGCGGGCTGCTGGCGGGTATCGAGCGGGTACGGCCGCAGTGGCTGGAGCAGGAGCTGCGCCACAGTATCATCGCCTTTGGCGGCGGCATTCTGCTGGCGGCGGTGGCGCTGGTGCTGGTGCCGGAGGGAGTGGGGTATCTGGGGCAGTCGGTGTGGAGCGTCGTCATCCTGTTGCTGGGCGGTGCGTTCTTCTTCGGCGTGGAGCGTTTTCTCGGCGCGCGGCGGCGGGAGAAGCCGCAGTTCATGGCGATGCTGCTCGACTACGTACCGGAGTCGCTGGCGCTGGGCGGTGCCTTTGCCGTCGGCGCGGCCTCGGCGCCGCTGCTGGCCCTGTTCATCGGCCTGCAGAACATCCCCGAGGGCTTCAACGCGTTTCGCGAACTCAAGTCCTCGCGACAGTTCTCCGCGCGCCGGCTCCTGCTCTTCATGTGCCTGCTGGTACCCATCGGGCCGATGATCGGCGTGCTCGGCTGGCTGTACCTGAGCCAGAACGTGGCCCTGCTCGGTGCCGTCATGCTGTTCGCCTCGGGCGGCATCCTCTATCTCATCTTCCAGGACATCGCGCCCCAGGCGCGCATGGCTCGCCACTGGGCTCCGCCGCTCGGTGCGGTGCTGGGGTTTGCGCTCGGGATGCTGGGGAAAAACCTGCTCCACGGGGCTTGAGTGGAGGGGGGGTATCCGCAGGCAGCGTAAGCTTCCCCGTCAAGTAGACAACCCAAAAGTAGAATCACTTGCCTGCTTGA
>JABURS010000006.1 GCA_014762505.1 Chromatiales bacterium
AAGCCGCCGTCAGCGTGGTCTTGCCATGGTCAACGTGACCAATCGTGCCGACGTTGACGTGCGGTTTCGTACGCTCAAATTTTTCCTTGGACATAACTCAAACACCCCATCGAGTCTTTGGAAAGCGATCAAAGCAACATTGAAAATCTGGAGCCCATAACCAGAGTCGAACTGGTGACCTCATCCTTACCAAGGATGCGCTCTACCGCCTGAGCTATATGGGCCAAAACCTCGTTAACCAGAGCAAAAACCCGACGCGGCCGACGATCTTCGAACCGTCCACCCTCGGGTCGGGCCTTGCCTCTCTTTATATGGAGCGGGTGATGGGAATCGAACCCACGTATTCAGCTTGGAAGGCTGAAGTTCTACCATTGAACTACACCCGCCTTGCCGGCGCCCCGTTTCCGGGACTGCCTGAACCCATTTGACCGGGATCCGGGCCGGGCACATCACCCCGCTCCTGCAATCTGGGGAGGACACAGACCTTCGGCCTTCCGCCCTCCGGGCCGTCGCTTGCGCGACGTTGGCTCGCTTTCGCTCGCCTCGAACCTCTTATCGGTTCTCATCCTCCCCCCGGGATACCGCGGGGCGGACTTCAAGTCTGGTGGAGGGGGGAGGATTCGAACCTCCGAAGGCTGAGCCAGCAGATTTACAGTCTGCCCCCTTTGGCCGCTCGGGAACCCCTCCAGACGAAAGGCGGTAATTTTGGGGCAGTGCTCCTGCCCTGTCAACTCCAAATTACCCGCAATCCGGCTGTAGCCGGGCCGTCACCGCGCCCTCACCGCACTGTCACAAACCCCGCCTAGCATGGCTTGCGTGGCGACCTGCAGCCTATTCTGGCGCGGGGTCGCAATTGAAGCGCATTTGACGGCGAGGCACAAGATGAAGATCACGGTTTATGGCAGTGGTTACGTGGGGCTGGTCACGGGCACCTGTCTGGCAGAGGCCGGACACGAGGTGGTCTGCGTGGATATCGATCCGGACAAGATCGAGGCACTCAACCGCAACGAGATCCCCATCTACGAGCCGGGGCTGGCCTCGATGGTCGAACGAAACCGCGCAGAGGGCCGTCTGGCATTCACCCTCGATGCCGCCCAGGGCGTCCGACACGGACTGATACAGTTCATCGCCGTAGGCACCCCGCCCGAGGAAGACGGCTCGGCCGACCTGCGGCATGTACTGGATGTGGCGCGCACCATCGCCACGCACATGGATGACTACCGGGTGATCGTCAACAAGTCCACGGTTCCGGTGGGTACCGGACGTCGTGTTGCTGCGGTGGTTGCCGACACCCTGGCGCGCCGGGGCATGGACGCCGATTTCGACGTGGTCTCGAACCCCGAATTCCTCAAGGAAGGCGCGGCCATCGCCGACTTCATGCGCCCCGACCGGGTCATCGTTGGCGTCGACCGGGCAGCCTGCGCCGAACTCATGCAGGAACTCTATCACCCCTTCGTCGACCGTGCCGATCAGGTACTGATCATGGATCTGGCATCAGCCGAACTGACGAAATATGCCGCCAACGCCATGCTCGCCACCCGCATCAGCTTCATGAACGAGCTGGCCAACCTGGCCGAGCGCCTGGGTGCCGACATCGATCAGGTGCGCGCCGGCATCGGCAGTGATCCTCGTATCGGCCGGCACTTCATCTACGCGGGCTGCGGCTACGGCGGCTCCTGCTTCCCCAAGGACGTCAAGGCCCTGATCCGCACGGCGCATGGTGTCGACTACCAGCCGGAGCTGTTGACGTCTGTGGAGAACGTGAATGCGCGCCAGAAAGGGCGCCTGATCGAGAAGATCCGCCAGCATTTCGCCGGCGACCTCTCCGGCCGCCGCTTCGGTCTCTGGGGGCTGGCCTTCAAACCGAATACGGATGACATGCGCGAAGCGCCAAGCCGCCCCCTGATGGAGGCCCTGTGGGCCGCAGGTGCCGAGGTGCGCGCCTACGACCCGGTCGCCGGGCAGGCATGCCACCGCCTGTATGGCGAACGCCGGGACCTGACGATCTGCCAGTCCCGCGAGGAGGCCGTGCAGGGCGTGGATGCGCTCGTCATCGTGACCGACTGGGACTGCTTCCGCCTGACGGTGGCGGAGCTGCGCCCCCTGCTCGACTCCCCGGTGATCTTCGACGGCCGCAACCTGTTCGAACCCGACGCCATGCGGCAGGCTGGGGTGACGTATTACGGCATCGGCCGCGGAGAGAGCCTACGCGAGACCGCGCGCCACAATGGACGGCTGGACTACGCCATCGCCATGGATCGACGACCTGGCGTCCACGCCTGAGCGGAGGCCCCGCCATACCGGGATGATGGCGTCACGGCAGCGTCATCCCGGTGTCATCGCCGGGACATGCCGGCAGTACAGGCTATAGATACGTCGAACTGGGGATACCGCTCATGCATTCGATTCGCCCTGCCTCCTGGCGCCGTGTCCTGGCGGTCGATCTCGACCTGTGCATTCGCTGCAACCGCCTTGCCGCCTTCGAACCACCCCGGCGCCTCTTCGCCCTGGTCAGCCGACTGGGTGACGGCATCTTCTGGTACACGCTCATGCTGATGCTGCCGGTGATCTATGGCCTCGAAGCCATTGTCGTTTCCCTGCAGATGGCTGGCGTCGCCCTGGCCGGGCTGCTGCTCTATAAACAGCTCAAGGGCCGCACGTCGAGGCAACGTCCCTTTCAGGTCACGCCGGCCATCCAGGTCGGCACCGCACCACTCGACCACTTCTCGTTTCCCTCGGGGCATACCCTGCATGCCGTTGCCTTCAGCCTGGTGGCCGTCGGGCACTATCCGGAGCTGTCCTGGTTCCTGGTGCCCTTCACGGCCCTGGTGATGGCCTCGCGCGTCGTGCTCGGCCTGCATTACCCGAGTGACGTCATCGCCGGCGCCGTACTCGGTGCCGCCATTGCCCAGCTGAGCTTCCAGCTGATCTGAGTTACTGCTCCCGATGCACATACTGATGATCTCCGACGTCTACTTCCCTCGCATCAACGGGGTATCGACGTCGATCCAGACCTTCCGCCAGGAGCTGTTGCGCGCCGGGCATCGCGTCACCCTGATCGCCCCCCGCTATGCCGACGAGACCGAGGAGACCGACGTCATCCGCATCCCCTCCCGCGGCCTGTTCTTCGACCGCGAAGACCGGATGATGCGAGCCGGCGTGATCCGCCGGCTGCTACCGGCCCTGCGCGAGGCCGAGATCGACTGCGTGCATATCCAGACGCCCTTCGTCGCCCACTATCTGGGCGTGTGGCTCGCCCGCCGCCTGGGCGTCCCCGTCGTCGAGACCTATCACACCTACTTCGAAGAATATCTCTACAACTACATCGGCTGGCTGCCCCGGTCGCTGTTGAGGGCGGTTGCACGGCGTTTCAGCCGCACGCAATGCAGTCAGGTCCAGCGCGTGATCTCGCCGTCCCGCCCCATGCGGGATGCACTCCAGGCCTATGGCATCCGGCAACCGATCGAGGTACTGCCCACCGGACTCGGCGAGGATCGCTTCCGCCCGGGTGACGGCCGCGGCTTTCGTGCACGTCACAACATCCCGGAACACGCCCCCGTGTGCCTCAATGTGGGACGGGTGGCCCACGAAAAGAACCTGGATTTCCTGCTGCAGATGTTCGTGGCGGTGCGCGAACGCCTGCCCGATGCGATCCTGATCATTGCCGGCGAGGGCCCTGCTGCACCGCATCTGCACCGGCTGGCGCGGACGCTCGGCATTACCGATTCAGTCCGGTTCATCGGCTACCTCGATCGGCATCAGGAATTGCCGGCATGCTACGCGGCAGCCGATGCCTTCGTCTTTGCCTCGCGTACCGAGACCCAGGGGCTGGTACTGCTCGAGGCCATGGCCATGGGAATCCCGGTGGTATCAACCGCCTTCATGGGCACGCGTGACATCCTGGCCCCACGGCAGGGGGCATTGGTGCCGGAGGAGGACACCACTACCTTTGCAGAACAGGTGGTGTGGCTGCTTTCCGATCGTGGCCTGCATGACCGGCTCGCGCGCGAGGCGCGTGAATATGCCCGGGAATGGTCGGCTGCGGCCATGGCGTCACGCATGGCGAATGTGTACGAGGAACTGGCGGATACCGCGACGGAGGAACAGCAGGCATCCGGGCCACGTGCGGCGGAGGAAGGTTGAGACCGTGGGCAGAGGAAGAAGGTTGGTGCCGACAGAGGGACTTGAACCCCCAACCTACTGATTACAAATCAGTTGCACTACCAATTGTGCTATGTCGGCACGATGTCGCGATTGTACTGGATGGGCTGATACCCAGCAATTGACCTTCCGGCCGACCTCAGGGCTGGCGCTGATCGCAGTCGCGCGCGATACGTTGCAGGGACTCGGTGTCGGTCGTGGCATGCTCCCAGATCTGGGCTGGCACCCGGTTCTCACCCTGCTCATCGTAATCCAGCCAGTAGAGCTTGCGGGTGCGATAGCGCACCGAGGTGAGCGCCTCGTATCCTAGCGCCGCAATCTGGCGCGTACGCCGGTCCGCCCGCTGCGGCTCGCTGAACAGGCCGAGCGACACGGCATTCACGTAATCGCCATTGGGTACCACGTAGTAGTCCTTCACACCCTTGTCGGCAAGTTCGCGCGTCACGGCCAGTGCCGCACGCCGCGACTCGAACTGGGGCAGATAGACCCAGTAGCCGGCGATCTCCTCTTCCTCGCGCTCGCGGGTCCCCACAGAAACCCCCTCGGCCTCGATGAGGGCCGCCAGCGCCAGCGCCGATTCCTCGCTGCGCAGCGGGCCCAGCGTATAACAGCGTCGCGCCGTCTCCATCGGAGACTCGGCCGGGCTCTCTGTCACCGGCTCGACCGGTGTCTTGGCCTCAGCGACGGCACCGCTCTCTCGTTCGGACAGCAGCAACAACGGCTCGACATCGGCCAGCACGCGCGCCGGTGGCGCCGTTTCCGCCCGGGGAAAGGTATGCTGCCAGCCCCAGTAGGCGAGGTTGAGCAGCACGAGCAAGACGAACAAATATCGCATCAGGTATCCGCATAAATGGCCAGCCCTTCCAGGACCAGCTCTGGGTGCCCATGGTACCGGTGTTTCAGCAGGGGCTCTAGCGTCGGTCCATCACCCCCCGTGATCACCAGGGTCGGTGCCGCGGGGAAGGCGGCCGCCATGCGTTCGACGATGCCATCGATCGCCCCTGCCAATCCATAATGAGCGCCACTGGCCACTCCGGCGGCCGTGTCCTTCCCGAACACTTCACTACTGTCTGCAGCCTCAAACTGCACACCCACTGTCCCCGCCATCAACGCCGATTGCATCAGCGCGCGCCCCGGCAGGATGGCCCCGCCCAGGTGCACACCCTCCGCATCGACGGCATCCAGCGTGACCGCCGTGCCGCAATCCACCACCACGAGCGGCCCCGCGTACCGCGCATGAGCGGCGACCATGGCGAGGAAGCGGTCACAGCCCAGCCGCTGCGGCTCGGCGTAGGCAACACGAATCCCCCCGCCGGCTTCTGGCGTGTTAATGACCTCCACCTCGGGCAGTCCCGCTGCACTGATCGTGCGGGTAACATCGTCCATGCGGCCTGTGCCTGCCACACTGGCTACCACGACACGGTGGATGCGGTCTCGCGGGCAGCGAGCCAACAGCGCCGACAGGGTCGCGGTATCACCGGTCGTGAAATTCCCCAGCATGGCGAGTTCACCGTTATCGCCAATCGCCCATTTCTCACGGTTGTTGCCGATATCTGCCAGCAGCATCATTGCGCTGTCCTCACGCTCACCTCCCCCGAAGAGAACCTCAGCACGCGGTCCTCACAGGCCAGCTCCAGTCGCCCCTGAGTATCGATGCCAAGGACTCGTCCCCGTGTCACCCGGTCCCCCTGATGCACGTCGACCAGCTGCCCCTTCACCAGGTCATGCGCCTCCCATTGCTCGGCAAACCCCTCGAAGCCGGACTGGGCGTACCGTTGGCAGGCGGAGATGAGGGCCGTCAGGGCCAGTCCTGCGAGCGCATTACGACCCGGCGCCCCCGGCCCCATCGCAGTCTGGATATCTGCCCAGGGCTGATCGATCTCGGCGGCTACCGCCACAGGCATGGACCAGTTGAGCCCGAGACCGATGACCACGGCACAGGGCCCTTGCTGCTCTCCCGCCAGTTCCAGCAACAGTCCGCCCAGCTTGCGCCCCTGCCAGTAAAGATCATTTGGCCACTTCACCCCGTGATCGCTGAGCCCCTGCCGGGCCAGTTCGGCGGCCAGTTCACTGGCGACAGCAAGACTCAACAAACCGAGCGCAGTGGCCGGCGCATGGAACTGCCAACGCAGGGACAGGTAGATGTTGGCCGCAAACGGCGAGATCCATCGACGGCCACGGCGACCGCGCCCGTCCGTCTGAAATTCGGCAAGCACCGCAGCCCGCACCGCCTGATGAGGCTTAAAAGCCTCTGAGAGATGACGGTTCGTCGAACCCAGCACCGGCACGACCTGAAGATCATTCAGCATCTCCAGGCAGGCTGGGGCAGTCGAACGGCGAATCTCATCGACATGCAGACGCTCGATCGGGCGGGCCAGTCGATATCCCCTGCCCCGCACCTTGTCGATCGGCACGCCAAGAGACTCCAGGCGCTGGATGGCCTTCCAAACGGCCATGCGCGAAACGCCGTAGCGACCGGCCAGGGCCTCACCGGAGCAAAATCGCTCGGGGGTCAATTCATCAAGAATATCGAAAGGATCCGGCATCTTGGCTATTCTACGTATCTCTGCGACATAAACGGGAAACCGACCGACATCATGACGCCATGGCGCCCAACCGGCAATCGACTTCGAAACCCTGCTGCTCAGGGCCTGCTCGCCCTCGTCATCGGCAGCATGTCACTCGCTGGCACGGCACAGGCCGAGCTCTATATCTACAAGGAAGACGATGGCACCACCTGGATTACAGACCGAAAGTTGCACGAACCCGGGAGGTTCGACTTCCAGGGCTACTATGGGCGTCCGACCGCGACCCGTTCCTGCCATGGCGTGACACCGGAGATACTCGAGCAACGCGCCCGGCCGCATGCCAGCCTGTTGCGGCAGCATGCCCGCCAGCACGGCGTCGACGATCTGCTGATCAAGGCCATCATCACGGTCGAATCCTGTTTCGATACCCAGGCCGTCTCGCGCGTTGGCGCCGAGGGGCTGATGCAGCTGATGCCTGGCACGGCTGCCATGCTGGGGGTCACGGATAGCTTCAATGCACAGCAGAACATCGCCGGCGGGGTACGCTACTTCGCGCAGATGCTGCAGCGCTTCGACGACGACACCCAGCTCGCACTCGCGGCCTACAACGCCGGCCCCAGCGCCGTCAGCCGATATGGCGGCATACCCCCGTATCGCGAAACCCAGGGCTACGTGAAGAAGGTATTGCGCTACTACCAGCAGTACCTGGAGCAATATGCCGCCAAGGCAAGCCCCTGAGAAACGACACTTACTCCCTTGCAGACACACGCGCATTTACTGCAGGCGCGGCAACCTACAGACAAAAAAATACCCGGTCACGATCGTGACCGGGTATCCGTTTTAAGCGCCTGGCAGTGACCTACTTTCGCATGGGGAAGCCCCACACTATCATCGGCGCTAAGGCGTTTCACTTCCGAGTTCGGTATGGGATCGGGTGGTTCCACCTTGCTATTGCCGCCAGGCAAACTGGCTCAATCGCCCCGCCAATCGGCGAAACGAAGGAATTCGGGGATAGATTGCATTGGTTCAAGTCGTTACGACCAGCACCCAACTGCTTGGGTGTTATATGGTCAAGCCTCACGGGCAATTAGTACTGGTTAGCTTCATGCGTTACCACACTTCCACATCCAGCCTATCAACCTTGTAGTCTTCAAGGGCCCTTCAGGGAGCTCAAGGCTCCAGTGAGACCTAATCTTGAGGGGGGCTTCCCGCTTAGATGCTTTCAGCGGTTATCCCGTCCGTATATAGCTACCCGGCAATGCCACTGGCGTGACAACCGGAACACCAGAGATACGTCCATCCCGGTCCTCTCGTACTAAGGACAGCTCCTCTCAAGTCTCAAACGCCCACGGCAGATAGGGACCGAACTGTCTCACGACGTTCTAAACCCAGCTCGCGTACCACTTTAAATGGCGAACAGCCATACCCTTGGGACCGGCTTCAGCCCCAGGATGTGATGAGCCGACATCGAGGTGCCAAACACCGCCGTCGATGTGAACTCTTGGGCGGTATCAGCCTGTTATCCCCGGAGTACCTTTTATCCGTTGAGCGATGGCCCTACCACGAAGAACCACCGGATCACTAAGACCTGCTTTCGCACCTGCTCGACGTGTCTGTCTCGCAGTCAAGCACCCTTATGCCTTTGCACTAAACGCGCGATTTCCGACCGCGCTTAGGGTACCTTCGCGCTCCTCCGTTACTCTTTGGGAGGAGACCGCCCCAGTCAAACTACCCACCACACGCTGTCCTCGATCCGGATCACGGACCTAAGTTAGAACTTCAAACAAACCAGGGTGGTATTTCAAGGTTGGCTCCACCGGAACTGGCGTCCCGGCTTCAAAGCCTCCCACCTATCCTACACAAGTTTGTTCAAAGTTCAGCGTGAAGCTGTAGTAAAGGTTCACGGGGTCTTTCCGTCTAGCCGCGGGTACACTGCATCTTCACAGCGAGTTCAATTTCACTGAGTCCCGGGTGGAGACAGTGTGGCCATCGTTACGCCATTCGTGCAGGTCGGAACTTACCCGACAAGGAATTTCGCTACCTTAGGACCGTTATAGTTACGGCCGCCGTTTACCGGGGCTTCGATCAAGAGCTTCGCCGAAGCTAACCCCATCAATTAACCTTCCGGCACCGGGCAGGCGTCACACCCTATACGTCCACTTTCGTGTTTGCAGAGTGCTGTGTTTTTAATAAACAGTCGCAGCCACCTGGTCTCTGCGGCCCCCAACAGCTCAAAAAGTAAATTTCATCACCGTCAGAGGCGTACCTTCTCCCGAAGTTACGGTACCATTTTGCCTAGTTCCTTCACCCGGGTTCTCTCAAGCGCCTTGGGATTCTCACCCTGCCCACCTGTGTCGGTTTGGAGTACGGTCGCTTACTACCTGAAGCTTAGAGGCTTTTCCTGGAAGCATGGCATCAACAACTTCGTTCCCGTAGGAACTCGTCATCACCTCTCAGGATTGTGGACCCGGATTTGCCTAAGTCCACTCCCTACTGGCTTGAACCGGACACCAACTGCCGGCTTGCCTAGCCTTCTCCGTCCCCCCATCGCAGTAATAAGCGGTTCCGGAATATTGACCGGATTCCCATCGACTACGCATTTCTGCCTCGCCTTAGGGGCCGACTCACCCTGCTCCGATTAGCGTAGAGCAGGAAACCTTGGGCTTTCGGCGGACGGGTTTTTCACCCGTCTTATCGTTACTCATGTCAGCATTCGCACTTCCGATACCTCCAGCAAACCTTACAGTTCACCTTCGCAGGCGTACGGAACGCTCCTCTACCATGCATACAAAGTATGCATCCGCAGCTTCGGCACGTGACTTAAGCCCCGTTGAATCTTCCGCGCAGGCCGACTCGACTAGTGAGCTATTACGCTTTCTTTAAAGGGTGGCTGCTTCTAAGCCAACCTCCTAGCTGTCTATGCCTTCCCACATCGTTTCCCACTGAGCCACGATTTTGGGGCCTTAGCTGGCGGTCTGGGTTGTTTCCCTCTCCACGACGGACGTTAGCACCCGCCGTGTGTCTCCCGTGATTGCACTTCCTGGTATTCGGAGTTTGCAATGGTTTGGTAAGTCGGGATGACCCCCTAGCCATAACAGTGCTCTACCCCCAGGAGTGAGACACGAGGCGCTACCTAAATAGCTTTCGAGGAGAACCAGCTATCTCCGGGCTTGATTAGCCTTTCACTCCTATCCACAGCTCATCCGAATCTTTTTCAACAGATCCCGGTTCGGTCCTCCAGTGGGAATTACCCCACCTTCAACCTGGCCATGGATAGATCGCCCGGTTTCGGGTCTACTCCCAGCGACTAAGTCGCCCTATTCAGACTCGGTTTCCCTACGGCTCCCCTATGCGGTTAACCTTGCCACTGAAAGTAAGTCGCTGACCCATTATACAAAAGGTACGCAGTCACATCCGAAGATGCTCCCACTGCTTGTACGCATACGGTTTCAGGTTCTATTTCACTCCCCTCTCCGGGGTTCTTTTCGCCTTTCCCTCACGGTACTGGTTCACTATCGGTCAGCCAGGAGTATTTAGCCTTGGAGGATGGTCCCCCCATGTTCAGTCAGAGTTTCACGTGCTCCGACCTACTCGATTTCACCTGATCAGATTTTCGGATACGGGGCTATCACCCACTATGGCCGGCCTTCCCAGACCGTTCTCCTAATCTTTCACAGACTTAAGGGCTAATCCGCGTTCGCTCGCCGCTACTGACGGAATCTCAATTGATTTCTGTTCCTAAGGGTACTTAGATGTTTCAGTTCCCCTCGTTCGCTTCACATACCTATGGATTCAGTATGTGATACCTGCCTTATGACAGGTGGGTTTCCCCATTCGGAAATCTCCGGGTCAAACAGTTGTTTGCCACCTAACCGGAGCTTATCGCAGGCTACAACGTCCTTCATCGCCTCTGGCTGCCAAGGCATCCACCGTGCACGCTTCGTCACTTGACCATATAACCCAAAACAGTCATACAGCCGCAACGATTAACGATACGCACCAAATAGACACAAGTGTCAGATAAACTTCTAACGCTTGTATTCCATTGGAATACTTGGACTTTCTCATTTCCCAGATTGTTAAAGAGCTTCCCGAAGGTGAACTTCAGGACCGGATTAAAAAACCGGTAACAAATAATTCAGACGAATCACTTGTTACCGGCTTCTTTTATGCCGGACAACAACAGACAAGCAAACGTGTGGGTCCCTGCTTGGGCAGGCACTCAAGTCGTTAAGGAGGTGATCCAGCCGCAGGTTCCCCTACGGCTACCTTGTTACGACTTCAC
>JABURS010000007.1 GCA_014762505.1 Chromatiales bacterium
TCTTCCATCGCGATCGGCGCGATCAGCGACACCGTCATCTTGACGTTGTCGCCCGGCATCACCATTTCCACGCCTTCCGGCAGGTCACAGGCACCGGTCACGTCGGTGGTACGGAAGTAGAACTGCGGGCGATAGCCGTTGAAGAACGGGGTATGACGACCGCCCTCTTCCTTCGACAGCACGTACACCTCCGCTTCGAACTTGGTGTGCGGCTTGATCGAACCCGGCTTGCACAGCACCTGGCCGCGCTCGACTTCGTCACGCTTGGTGCCGCGCAGCAGCACGCCAACGTTGTCACCCGCCTGACCCTGATCCAGCAGCTTGCGGAACATTTCCACGCCGGTCACGGTGGTCTTCAGGGTGTCCTTGATGCCGACGATTTCGATTTCGTCGCCCACCTTGACGATGCCGCGCTCCACACGACCGGTCACCACGGTGCCGCGGCCGGAGATGGAGAACACGTCTTCCACCGGCATCAGGAACGCGCCGTCTACCGCACGCTCCGGCTCCGGAATGTAGCTGTCCAGCGCTTCGACCAGCTTGTCGATCGACGGCATGCCGATCTCCGACTCGTCGCCTTCCAGCGCCTTCAGCGCCGAACCGGTGATGATCGGGGTGTCGTCGCCCGGGAAGTCGTACTGGCTCAGGAGATCGCGCACTTCCATCTCCACCAGCTCCAGCAGCTCCGGATCGTCGACCATGTCGGCCTTGTTCATGTACACCACGATGTACGGCACACCCACCTGGCGGGCCAGCAGGATGTGTTCGCGCGTCTGCGGCATCGGGCCGTCAGCCGCCGACACCACCAGGATCGCGCCGTCCATCTGCGCCGCACCCGTGATCATGTTCTTCACGTAGTCGGCGTGACCGGGGCAGTCCACGTGAGCGTAGTGGCGCTTGTCCGACTCGTACTCCACGTGCGAGGTCGCGATCGTGATACCACGCGCCTTCTCTTCCGGCGCATTGTCGATCTGGTCGTAAGCCTTCTGCTCACCACCAAACTTCTTCGCCTGCGTTACCGTCAAAGCCGCCGTCAGCGTGGTCTTGCCATGGTCAACGTGACCAATCGTGCCGACGTT
>JABURS010000008.1 GCA_014762505.1 Chromatiales bacterium
CTCGGAGATCTGTATAAAGGACAGCCCGCGCCCAGACCCGCCGCACCCGCCCCGGCCGCTGCCGCGGGGGGAAGTGTCGATGAGGCGATGGTGACAAAGCTCAAGGGGGATCTGCAGGCCGCATTGACCCGCCTGCGCGAGGCAGAGGCCCGTCTGAAGGAGGCCGACGGGCTGCGTCAGCAGCTTGGTGAATTCAAGACCAGGCAGGACGAGTTGCAGCGCCAGCTGGCCGATGAGCAGGCCAGGCGCAGCCAGGCAGAGGCTGCCCTGCAGAAGGCCCAGTCCGACTCGGACGTGGAGGCCGAGATCCTCGAATTCCAGAAACAGGTGGACGCGGCCCTGGGGCGCGCCCGTCAGGCGGAGGAGTCGCGCAAGGCGGTGGAATCCGAGCTGGCGCGGGTGCGCCAGGAGATGATGTTCCGCCAGCAGGGAGGCGACCGACTCAAGCAGGATGAAGAACTGGGGCGGGTGCAGCGAGAGCTGGAGGCTGCCAAGAAGCGCGCCGATGCCGCCGAACGGGTGCAATCCGACTACCAGGACGAGATCGCCCGCCTCAAGGCGCAGCTCAGCGAGGCGGCCAGCGGGGGTGACGCCCTGCAGGACGAGATCGTTGCCCGGCAGCAGGCGGAAGCGCGTGCCAGCCGCCTGGAGGAGGAGCTGGCCGAGGCCAGCCGCCGCGCCCGCGAGGCGGAGGCCGAGCTCGCCCGCCTCGGTTCGGATGCCGAGAGTTCCCGCAGCGAGACCGAGGAGCTGCTGCGTCTGGAGGAGGAGGCGCATCGCCAGGCCGAGGAGCAGGTGCAGCGCCTGCGCCGGGAACTGGAGCTCGCGCGCAAGAAGGCCGGCGAGGTCGAGGGCGCGCAGCGCGCGGCCGAGCAGCGCAAGGGCCAGCTCGAGCACAAGGTCAACCAGCTCGAGGCCGAACTCAGGATCCTGCGCAAGGAGGGCGATACGGGGAAACAGGTGGCCGAACAGGTGGAGAGCCTGCGCGCCGAGATCGATGGCCTGCTCGTGCGGGCCGATGCCGCCGAGCTGGCCCAGCAGGAGGCCGAGAACGAGCTGGCGAAAATGGCGGTGGAGCTGGAGGCCGCCGAGCAGGCCAAGCGCAATGCCGAGCATTCGGTGATGCGCATGACGGCCCAGGTCAATTCCATGCGCAAGCAGGTCAGCCAGGCCGAGGCGCAGCGCGACGCCGCCGAGCAACAGGCACGGGAGGCCGCCGCCAGCAAGGAGCCCGCGCGACCGGCGAAGGAGACACCGGCCAGGCCGGCGGCAAAGGCAACGGAGAAGAAACCGGCCGAGAAGAAAACGGTCGACCTGCGGCGGGACGAGCTGGTAGAGGTGAACAAGCCGCGCACGGCGGCCAAACGCAAGCTACAGGACCGTTTCAACGACACGATCGTGGCCATGTGGAGCAAGCAGCAACGCGGGCGTCGGCGGATGCGCCTGGTCATCGGGCTGCTGGTAGTCGGTGCGGTGGCGGCAGCCGCCTGGTACAAGGGCTGGTGGCCCTTCGAGAACGAGGCCGGGCCTGAGGCCGTGCAGGAGAGTCCTGCGGCCGAGGCCGCGCCGCCGGCCGAGGCACAGGTTGCCGCCGCGCGGCCGACACCGCCGCAGCCGGCCGCAGCACCGGCCGCTCCTCCCCAGCCGGCCGAATCACCCGCCCCTGTCACCAGCAAGCCGGATATCTCGAGCGCGGAGTATCAGGCGGCCCGTGCGGCCCGTGAGCGTGAGGTGCGCGAGCGCGCCCGGCAGGAGTTCGAGCGTCTGCTCGCGATGTCGGCGCCTGCCGCGGCCTCGCCGGCCGACACCGCTGCCGGCGAAGCCGGGTCTGGCGAGGCCGGGACGCCGGCCCCCGAGGGCGACGTCGCCCCGCCGTCTCCCGGGCCCGCGGGTGATCTGGAGGGCTGATCCGTCCTTCAGGGGGGCACGGGGTCATAGCGAAAGGTGCTGGCATGGATCGGCCAGCCGGTCTCTTCGTCCAGCACCAGTACCGTCCAGTGGCCCGTCGCGGCGGGGTCGAGCTGGCGCGTGGAGTGGACCTTGCGCCGCGGCTCCTCGATGCCGAAGCTGATACGTCCCACGACCTGCCCCTCATGTTCCCACTGGTGGGTGACCGTGCGCCCGGCCATACCGCGCAGGTCGGTGAAGTAGTTGATCTCGCGGATGTTGTTGGTGAGCACCACCACCTGGTCCACCGGTTCGCCCTCGATGACCTGGCTGGTGAAGGCGGCGCGCGCCACGCCGCTGTTGGGCGGCAGGGGCGACATGCCCTCCTGGGCCGCACTGCCGACCGTGAACACCAATGCCGCCGTGGCGACGATCCCCCGTAATGCTGAATGCATGACATCACTCGTTGTTGTTGAAGTCCTGTCACGATCATAGCCCGCGGCTGCGGGTGCTGTCATGACGGTTTCCTGCCTGTGCTTGCCCCTGGGCTGTCAAATCCTGACGCTTTTCCGCCGTCCCTGTCGCTCCTGCGGTGAAGGAAGCCGGCGCAAGGCCCCGCTGTGTGCCGCTCCGTGGGGTATTGTCGGTCCTGGCCCGTTTCCTGCTTTTAGTTTCAGGCCCCATTGGTCTGTCCGTTGCTGCGCAGGAGGCACCAGAATGGATGTGACGATGCGGTCGAACCCGAGCGTGAGGCCGTGGTCTGACTGATCATCGGCTGGGTTTGAAGCGAGTATCCCGCGGCGGGCGACCCGGTCGCCCGCAACGCGATTCACCCGTTCATGACAGGGGGTAGCGACATGAAGCGATTTATCGAGTGGATGGTTCAGGCCCTGGAGCAGGTGCTGGGAGGGCCGGCGGCCCGCCCGCTACCGGTGCGTGTCGAGGTGAACCGTCCGCGCCGCCCCCGTCGCTGACCGGCGGCGAGGGCAGAAACAAAAAGGCCGGTGTCCCCGTTGCGGGGCACCGGCCTTTTTCATGCCTGTCGCGTCGAGGCTAGTGGTCGTACACGGCCATGATGGCGCGCAGTTCGGCCAGCACGGCGTGGCACTCGGCGGGCGACAGCCCCTCGGTGCCGCAGGGGCTCTCGCCCTGCTCGATACGGGTGATGGCACGACGCACCGACTGGCAGCCCTGCTGGCAGAGCAGCTCGATGACGGTGTCCGGCGACGGCTTGTGGGTGGCGGGCATCATGCGCGGCATGGGCTCCCGGTGACCAGGCGAAGTCGCGCACATTACACCAATGTGACGGGGCGATACAACGTCCGCCTGCGACCGGCATTTCAGTCGGGCTCAGGGCAGGAGTACGAGCTTGCCCTGCATGCCGCCCTGCGCCAGCCGCCGGTGGGCCTGGGCGGCCTCGGCGAGCGGGTAGCGGTCCTGCACCCGCAGGCGCAGTTCGCCGGCGTCGATGAGGGCGGCACAGCGGTCCAGTATCTCGCCCTGCCAGGCGCGGGCGGCCGGCAGGTCGCGCAGCATGGGCGTGAGCATGAGCTCGAAGCCGATGCGTAGATTGCGGTTGCGGGCCTCGCGCCAGTCCACACCGCTGCCGGGGTCGAGCAGGGTGACGAGGTCACCGTAGTGGGCTGTGGCCTCGATGCTGCGGCGGAAGGTCTCGCCGCCCACCGTGTCGAGCACGATATGGGCGCCGTCGCCTTCGCTCCATTCGTCGATGGCGTGGACGAAGTCGGTCTCGTGATAGTTGATGACGAACTCGGCGCCGAGTTCGCGGGCGAGTGCCGCGCCCTCGGCCGAGCCGACCGTGGTGGCCACGCGTGCGCCGAAGTGGCGGGCGAGCTGGATGGCCACATGGCCCACCCCGCCGGCACCGGCATGAATCAGCACCCGGTCGCCCGGCTCGATGCCGGCCCGGTCCACCAGTGCCTCCCAGGCGGTGATCAGGACCAGCGGTCCGGCAGCGGCCTCGGCGAAGTCCAGGGTCTGGGGCATGGCCCGCGCGACATGCTCATCCAGCACGGTGTACTCGGCGTAGTTGCCGGGCTCACCGCCCAGTCCGCCGTTGCAGAACCATACCCGGTCGCCGGGACGGAAGCGGCTGACGGCATCGCCCACGGCCTCCACCTCGCCGGCCCCGTCGCAGCCGAGGATGGCGGGCAGGGCATCGGGGTAGAACACGCCACGCTCGCGCAGCTTGGTGTCGATGGGATTGACGCCGGCGGCGCGAAGCCGCACCCGGATCTGGTGCGGGTCGACGACCTTCGGCACGGACAGTTCGGACGGCTGCAGCACCTCTGGCCCGCCGGTGGTGGTCATGACCATGGCCTTCATTCCCTGTCTCCTGTGCAGGTTGCTATGTCCATGGCCTAGCCTAGCGCCAATGCACGGCGAGGGCGAGGGGAAGTCAGAACACGGGTACCAGGTGGTAGCCCTGGGCCTGCCAGCCGATCAGGGAGACGAAGCCGTCGCCGACCAGGCTGAGCCCCGGCAGGAGGCTGTCGTTCTCGATGCCGAAGACCCGGGTGGCCACGGCGCAGACCTCCTGGCGCACGCCCAGTGCCTCCAGCCGGGCGATGCTCGCGGCGATACGCTCGAGGGCATCATGGTGCTCGAACAGGGCGTCCTCGTCGGGCGTGCGGCTGAGGTATTTCACGCTGGGCCCGATGTAGACCAGCACGAAGTCCGGCGTCACGTCCTGGCGCAGCAGGTTGGCGTGGGTGCCCTCGATGACCTCCAGGTAGAAGGCCAGTTTGCCGGGGTCGCCGATATCGACCAGGAACACCCCCTGGCCGCGTTCGAGGTCGCCCAGGGCGCGGGCATCACTGGCGGGGGTGTCGGCAGCATGGGCCGGCAGCAGCAGGGCGAGACCCAGCAGCAGGGTCGTGAGCAGGGTGGCGATGCGTGTCATCGGGATTCCTCGGGGTGTTGGTCCAGGGTTATTGGTTCAGGGTTATTGGCCTCGGTTGCTGGCCTTGAGGGCCTCGAGGTCGACCAGCGAACAGCTGGTCTTGCGCCAGGCCAGGCAGTCGGCACCGCCCGGCTGGCAGTCGTAGGCGCAGTGGCGCGACTGCAGCTCCTGCCAGTCGGCCGCGGCATAGGCCTCCCCCGGCAGGTTGGGCGGGTGGTAGACGCAGACGCTGCACCAGGTCTCGGTCGATTCGTTCATCGGTCCTCCGCTTGTTATAAAACGAATATTCGTTCTAGTCATGGTCGCAAAAAACTCAGCCGCGGCTTACCGCCAGCCAGGCGGCCTCCCAGGCCTCGACGAGGTAGGTCGGCAGCGGTCGCGGCAGGATGCGGTCCAGACGCAGCTGGACGAGGCGCAGGGGGCCGCCGAAGAGGGCAGCGGCCAGCACCGCCGGGTCGCCGTCGCGCATCTCGCCACGGGCTATGCCGCGGGCGACGATGTCCCGCATGCGGTTGAAGGGCTGGGAGGAACAGATCGGCGGCTCGCCCGGCAGGAACTCGCGATGCCGGGTGGAGAGCATGAAGGCAGTGGCCAGGGGCGCGCGCTCGGCCTGCTCGAAGAGGTATTCCACCACGGCCAGGGCCTGTCCGCGGGCATCGGGGACCTGGCTGCAGATCGCCGCCAGTGCGTCATCCATCCCCTTGAGCAGATCGGCATAGAGGGCGCGGGCAATGCCCTGTTTGTCGCCGAAGTGGTGGTAGATCGAGCCGGTGCTCACGCCGGAGCGTTTCACGATATGGGGGATGGCGGTGTTGAAATAGCCCTGCTCGCTGAAGAGGGCGAGCGCGGCATCGAGTACCTTGCGCCGGGTCGGGCTGGGAGACGCGAGGAGGTCGGTAGCGGTTTCGGTCATGTCGACACACTAGAATGTAAGTTCTAGTGTGTCAAGCGGCCGGCACCGGATAACGCACGCCGGTACCGCCCAGGCCGCAATAGCCGCCCGGGTTCTTGGCCAGGTACTGCTGGTGGTAGTCCTCGGCATAGTAGAAGGGCGGGGCCTCGCGGATCTCGGTGGTGATGGCCCCCCGGCCGGCGGCCGTCAGCGCCGCCTGGTAGCGCGTGCGGCTGGCCTGCGCCGGTTCGGTCTGCTCGGCGGTGCAGGTATAGATACCCGAGCGGTACTGGGTGCCGATGTCATTGCCCTGGCGCATGCCCTGGGTGGGATCGTGGGCCTCCCAGAATATCCTGAGCAGATCCGCGTAGTGCAGCCGCTGCGGGTCGAAGATCACCAGCACCACCTCGTTGTGTCCGGTCAGGCCGGTACAGACCTCCTGGTAGGTCGGGTTCGGCGTGTGGCCGCCGGCATACCCCACGGCCGTGCTGTAGACGCCGGGTTGTTCCCAGAAGCGGCGCTCAGCACCCCAGAAGCAGCCCAGTCCGAACAGCGCCTGCTGCAGGCCGGCGGGGAAGGGTGGCACGATGGGGTGGCCGTTGACGGCATGGGTTCCCTCCACCGGCATCGGTGTGTCACGCCCCGGCAGGGCCTCTTCGGCGCTGGGGAGGTCGAGCGGCTTGTCGAACCACATGGTGGTGCTCCTGGTGTCGGGTGTGGTTGGCAGTAACCGATAGATAGCCCCATCGGGTCCCGGGCTTCAAGCCCCGGGGCGGTGTGGTTTTTTCTGCATGATCACCACGTCGGGCCCGATGACTTCCAGTGCGAGCCCGTATTCACGAGCGAGAAATTCGAAGGTGGCATCTGCGTAAAAGGCGATATGTGTGGGGTCTTGAATGTAGTGCCAGCGGCTGAAGGCTGCGTGGTCTCGCACCCGCTTGGTCATGATGCCGAGCAGCCCGCCGGGTGCGAGCAGGTCGAGCCAGCGGGCGAGGGTCCCGGCCGGTCGCGCCAGGTGTTCGAGGGTCTCGGTGCAGGTGATGAAGTCGTAGCGGCCGGTGAGCGCGTCAGGGTTGTTGGCATAGTAGAGGTCGTATACCGCCATGCGGTGGCCGGCCTGCCGGAACAGCTCGGCCAGCAGCGGTGCCGGACCGCAGCCGAAGTCCAGTCCGGATGCCGCCGGGGGCAGGCGCGCCAGCATGGGCTCGGCCATGCGCGAGAGGAAACGGCGGTAGCCGGGGGCGTCCAGTGCATTCTCGTGCCGGTCGTATTCGGCCTTTTCCGCCTCGGGCGCGAGGTGGAACGCTGATGGCACGAACACCAGGGCGCAACGTGGGCACTGCCGGTACACCCGGCGCCGGTCCTGGTGGTAGGGCCGGCTGTCGGCGTGTCCGCAGAGTGGACAGGCGGCATCGCGGCGAGACGGGTTCATGGGGGGCGACGATAACACGGCCGGGCGGTTCAGAATCGATTCAGTGCCTGTGGTGAGAATGGGCCCCGACACCCAGAGAACCTCAGAAGGAGGATCGTCATGAAAAACCGCAAGCACCTGATTTCCGCCCTGCTGTTGGCCGTGCCGCTGGTCTTCGGTGCGGGACTGGCCAGCGCCGATGACCAGCGGGGCGATCATCGCGCGCAGATGGAACGCCATGGCAGGCATGCCCAGGCCCCGGAACGGCAGCGCGAGGGCCATCGGGAACATCGACGGGGCGAGCGTGACGGATATCGCGAAGGGCATCACCGCTACCATCCGGTGAGGCCGGGGCATCCGATGCACGCCTACAGGGGACATGATCGTGGTCATGACCATCATCGCCACGCACACCCCGGCAAGGGGTACGGCCATGACCGTCACCATCATGCCCATGGCCCGCGTCCGGTGCGTCACGTCTACCATGTACCGGCCCGTCGCGACGTCTATGTGGTGGACCGTCATCGCCACAGCGACAGCCGCGTGCGCGTGAGCATCAACTACAACCTGGACCTTTGATCCAGGGTGAGGGGCGGATGCGAGGGGGCCATGTGCCCCCTCGCGGTTTCCGGCATGCCCCTGGTAGTGTTGAGTGCCAGCAGTGTGTATGCTCGATCCCGTTCGCGATATTCCCCTCGGTGGAGAAAGCCCCGCCATGTGCACGCGCCTGTTCAGAATCCTGATGCCCGCAGCCCTGCTCTTCGGCTGCCTGTCCCTGCCGGTGTTCGCGGCCGGCGAGGCGGCCCTGAGCCCGACGCTGGAACAGGCGGTCGAGGAGGTGCGTACCGAGACCGGCGGGCGCATCCTTTCCGCCGAGACCGTGACGAAAAAGGGCCGCACCGTGCACCGTATCAAGGTCCTCACGCCCGACCACCGTGTGCGGGTGGTCAATGTCGAGGCGCACGTCCGCCGCTAGGATCTTCCCCATGCGTATCCTCATCATCGAAGACGAGACCCGGCTGCGCGAGCAGTTGCGTGAGCGCCTGGTCGCCGAGGCCTACATGGTCGACACCGCCGCCGACGGCGAGGACGGTCTCTACCAGGCCAGCGAATTTCCCTATGACCTGGCCATCGTCGACCTGGGCCTGCCCGGGCTGCCGGGGCTGGACGTGATCCGGCGCCTGCGCGGGGACGGCAGTCGCCTGCCCATCCTGGTGCTCACCGCCCGTGGCAAGTGGGAGGAGAAGGTGGCAGGGCTGGAGGCCGGGGCCGACGACTATCTGGTCAAGCCCTTCCACATGGAGGAGCTGCTTGCCCGCGTGCGGGCCCTGCTGCGCCGCGCGGCCGGGGCACCCTCCAGCCGGCTGTGTTTCGGTCCCTTCGTGCTCGACATGCAGGGACAGCGCCTGCTGCGTGACGAGGTGGAGGTGGGGCTGACCGGCTTCGAATACCGCATGCTCGAGTACTTCGTCAGCCACCGGGACAAGGTGGTCTCCAAGGCCGAGCTCGCCGACTATCTCTACCCCCACGACGAGGATCCGGACAGCAACGTCATCGAGGTCTTGATGGGGCGCCTGCGGCGCAAGCTCGACCCCGACAATACCCTCAGGCCCATCGACACCCTGCGCGGGCGCGGCTACCGCTTCGCGCTGGAGACCCGTGACGAATAACCCGGCGAGGGAGGCGCCGGCATGAGGCCCGTGAGCCTCGGCCTGCGCGTGGGCCTGGCCGCCGTGCTGGTGGTGGGGCTGTTCGTGCTCCTGACCGCGGCGGCCCTGGAGCGCGCCTTTCGCGACAGCGCCGAGCACGCCGCCCGCGAACGCCTGCAGGCCCAGGTCTACCTGCTCATCGCGGCCGCCGAGGTGGGCCCTCGCGGCGAGCTGAGCCTGCCCGAGCGCCTTGGCGAGGCGCGCTTCAACGTCTCCGAGTCCGGCCTCTACGCCGCGGTGCAGGACGCCCGTGGCCGGCTGCTGTGGGTCTCGCCCTCGGCACGTGGCCTGGACATTCCCTTCCCCGACGTCTCCGGTACCACGGACACCCGCTTCGAGCGTCTGGCATCCGAGCCGCCGCTGCATGCCTTGCGCATGATGGTGAGCTGGGAGGCGAGTGGTACCACCCTGCCGCTCAACTTCGTCGTCCTGGAGGAGCTGGGCCCCTACCTCGCGCAGCTGCGCCAGTATCGCCGTGACCTCTTCGCCTGGCTGGGGGGCATGGGGGTGCTGCTGGTGGCGGTGCTGGGGCTGACCCTGCGCTGGGGGCTCGCGCCCCTGCGCCGCGTCACCCGGGAGGTCAAGGCCATCGAGACCGGCACGCAGGACGGGCTGCGCCGCGACTATCCACGCGAGCTGCGACCGCTCACCGAAAACCTCAACGCCCTGCTCGGGCAGGAACGGGCACGCCAGCAGCGCTATCGCGACGGCCTGGGGGATCTCGCCCACAGCCTGAAGACGCCGCTGGCCGTGCTGCGGGGCATGCTCGGGGAGCCGGCCCTGCCGCCGGCCTGGCGGCGGGAAGTCGACGAGCAGTTGCAGCGCATGGACGACATCGTGGCCTACCAGCTGCAGCGCGCGGCCACCGCCGGTCGTCGCGCCCTGGCCGCACCGGTGGACCTGGCGCAGGTGGTGGAGCGCATCCTGGGGTCGCTGGCCAAGGTCTACCGCGAACGGCAGATCGTCATGCAGCGCCACCTGACGCCCGGGCTCAGGCTGCGCATGGAGGCGGGGGATCTGATGGAGTGTGTCGGCAACCTGCTGGACAATGCCTGCAAATGGGCGTCCAGCCAGGTCCGGGTGACCACCCATGCCGAGGATGGCCGGTTGTGCCTGGTGGTGGAGGACGACGGCCCGGGCATCGCGCCGTCACGGCGTGAGGCCATCCTCGCCCGGGGCATGCGCCTGGACGAGCACACCCCCGGCCACGGCATCGGCCTGGCCATGGTGCGCGAGATCGTCGACGCCTACGGCGGGCGGCTGCGCATCGAGGACTCGCCGCTCGGCGGGGCGAAGATGGTTGTCGAACTGAGGGCGTAAGGCGTAAGGCGAAAAGTCCAGGCGCCACAGAGGACAGAGGGCACGGAGTAAAACCACCCCGTTATACCCCTGTGACCTCTGTGGCAACAGGCAATGGGGCGGCGGGCAGTGCCCGCCTCACCGGGTGGCTTCGCCCTCACGCCCCTACAGCGAGCCCGCCCACTCCTTCAGACGGCCGCTGAGCTCGCGCGCGGCGAGGTTGCGGTCGCGGGCGCGTTCGTCGCGGATGGTGTCGACCAGGCTCAGCAGTTCGTAGAGCTTGGGGTCGGCCTGCGCGGCCTTGGAGACGGACTTGTACAGTGGCTCGAAGGCGATGCCCTTGGTCTGGCCCTTGGGGTCCGGCCAGATGGGCGGCAGGTCTTCGTGCGGCTGGACCAGGTCGCGCATGGGCGGGCCGGCATAGCTGGTGGGGACGCCCAGGGTCATGGTGCCGCGGTTGGGCGGGAAGGCGTATTTCACGCCGTGGATGAGGAATTCCTCCAGGGCCATGATGATGGGGCGCGGATTGGCGCCGCGTCCGGCGGCCGGGGCGATGAGTCGGGCGCGGATGGCGCGCTTGACCCCGCCGTTGATCTCCGAGGCGCTCATGTGCAGCTCGGCGGCGAGCTGGGCATAGGTCCAGGGCTGCTTGCCCAGGGCCACGAGCTTGAGGGTGATGAAGACGTCCTGCGGTTTCAGATTCATGGGATTACGCTGTTTGCGAATTAAAAATGCAAGATAGCGCCGGGCGGCCGGCCGGTCAATCCCGATGATTGAGCAGGGTGGCCAGCGGTTCGGGACGGGCGATGCCGTAGCCCTGCAGGTAGTCCACGCCGATCTCCTCCAGCTGGCGACGTATCTCGTCGTTCTCCACGTATTCGGCGATGGTCTCGATGCCGAGGATGTGGCCGATCTGATTGATGGATTCCACCAGGGCGAGGTCGATCGGGTCCTCGCCGATGTCGCGCACGAAGCTGCCGTCGATCTTCAGGTAGTCCACCGGCAGGGTCTTCAGGTAACCGAAGGAGCTCAGTCCGCTGCCGAAGTCGTCCAGCGAGAAGCGGCAGCCCAGGGCCTTCATGCGCCGCATAAAGGCGATGGCACGGGTGAGGTTGGCGATGGCCGCCGTCTCGGTGATCTCGAAGCAGAGGTGTTCGGGAGGCAGATTGGCGTCCTCCACCTCTTCCAGCAGGAACTGCAGGAAGTCGTCATCGCATAGCGACTGTGCTGAAAGGTTGATACTGATCTGCCAGATCCCCGGCGCGCGGTAATCCGCGAACTGACGCAGGCTGTTGCGTACCACCCAGCGGTCGATCAGGTGCATGAGGTTGTAACGCTCGGCCGCCGGGATGAAGGCCATGGGCGGTGAGAGCCCGCCACTGCGGGCGGTCATGCGGACCAGGATTTCGACGTGCAAGGGGGCATCATGGTCCGGTTCAGCGGGAATGATGCGCTGGGCATAGAGCTGGAAGCGGTCTTCCTCCAGCGCACTGGTGATCTCGTGCACCCAGTGCATCTCCCCCTCGCGCCGCGAGATGGCGTCGTCGTCGGGCCGGTAGACATGGATGCGGTTGCGCCCCTGGTCCTTGGCGCTGTAGCAGGCGGTGTCGGCAGCGCTGAGCAGGTCATAGAGAGTGCCGCTCTCGGTGGTTATGGGCACGAGACCGAAGCTGGCCCCGATGGTGAAGGCCTTGTCCTCCCAGCTGAAGCGGTACTCGGCGAGGTCGCGGCGAATGCGCTCGATGACGCTGCGGGCACCCTCCTCGTCGCAATGACGCAGCACCAGGGCAAACTCGTCGCCGCCGGTGCGGGCCACGAAATCGCTGTCGCGCAGGTACAAGCGGAACACGCCGGCGACCTGCTTGAGCAGCTCGTCACCGGCCAGATGGCCGCAGGTGTCGTTGACCACCTTGAACTGGTCGAGGTCGGCGAAGCACAGCCAGTGCATGCCGTCGGGGTAGCGACGCAGTTCGCTGAGCAGGTCGTCGACATGACGCTCGAACTCGTTGCGGTTGTGCAGACCGGTGAGTCCGTCGTGACGCGCCTGGTAGGCGATCTGGTGGGTGAGTGCCCGGCTCTCGGTCACGTCGCGGAATACCAGGATGGCCCCGGAGGCGCGGCGATGGCCATCGAAGATGGGTGATGCGGTATATTCCACGGCGAATTCGCGGCCGTCGCTGCGCACGAACAGCACATCGGCATCGGCGGTGACGGTGCGGCTCCTGTCCATGGCCATCACCGCCGGATTCGGGATCGGTGCGTGGTCGGCCTCGCGGACAAAGTGGATGATGTCGTTGACGAAGCGGCCCCGGGCGTCTTCCTCTCTATGGCCGGTGAGGTTCTGTGCCGAGGCGTTGATCTGCTCCACCCGGCCACGATCGTCGGTGGTGATCACCCCGTCGCCGATGGAGTAAAGGGTGATCTCGGCGCGTTCGCGCGCCTTCTGGATGGCCTGTTCGTTCTCGGTGGTACGGCGGATGATGAACAGTGCCACGAAGGTACTGAGCAGGACGATTCCCGCGACCAGCGTGACAACGAAGATCAGCGCCCGGCGGTGCTTTTCGTGGGCCTCCTCATGGGCCAGCTCCGCAGCGTCCGACTGGTATTTGAGCACGATGGACAGGTGCTGGAAGCCCTCATCCTGCAGCGGAATGGCCTCATTGAGCAGCAGCGCACGGGCGGCATCGCTTCGTTCGGCCAGAATGAGCTCGACGATGCGTGACTGCAGCGGCCCGATGCGACCGATGATGGCGTCCTGGCTGTCCAGCAGGTTGCGTTCGTCGGCGCTGAGTTCTAGCAGGCTGTTGAAAAACCCAATCCACAAGCGGATCGGCGTCCGGTAAAATGC
>JABURS010000009.1 GCA_014762505.1 Chromatiales bacterium
TCACCATCCTCGCCCGCAAGCTCGCCCGTATCGCCTTCGCC
This sequence comes from Chromatiales bacterium, assembly GCA_014762505.1. NCBI lineage: Bacteria > Pseudomonadati > Pseudomonadota > Gammaproteobacteria > Chromatiales > Chromatiales bacterium. Next base: position 42 of record JABURS010000009.1, read on the forward strand.
ATCCTCAAAAACGGGGCCGACTATGTGCCGCGAAAGCCTTGTCTTACGACATAGAATCTCCTACGTGTATGGCTCTTCCCCCTCTGTGTCCTCTGTGGCTAAAACAGCTTCAAGGCGCGTAGCGCCACCCATGCCTCACACTTGAGCCTCCCGCCCCATCCTCCGGTAGGAGGCCAGCCCTCTGGCCGATGGGGTTGTGCAGCGGGCATGGTCGTTATCGCCGAGGGGGCTCGGCTCCTACGTGTATGGCTCTTCCCTCTCTGTGCCCTCTGTGGCTATAACGGCTAACCGAAGCGCCACCCACGCCTGGCACCTATCCGTTAACGCCTCACGGCCCCCCAAGGCAATCCTCGAAGGCCGCTGCCAGGTTGAGGAGCAGCTGCGCGTAGGCGTCGGGGCCGTCCGCGATGTCGGTGCCCAGCGGGTCGAGTACGGCGGCGCGGGCCTCCGTGTCCTGGATGAGGGTGTCGACCAGGGCCGGGCGGAACTGGGGTTCGGCGAAGACGCAGCGGGCATGGGTGTCGCGGATGAGGGCGCGGATCTCGCTCACCCGGCGCGCGCCGGGGGTGCGGCCCGGGTCGATGGTGAGCGCGGCGGCATGGGCGAGGCCGTAGCGGCGCTCGAAGTACTGGTAGGCGTCGTGGAAGACCACGTAGCTGCCCTGCAGGTCTGCGAGGCGCGACGTCAGTTCCCGGTCCAGTGCGGCCAGGCGCTGGCGCAGCCGTTCCGCGTTGGCGGCATAGCGGTCGGCGTTCGCCGGGTCGCGTTCGCGCAGCCGTGCCTCCAGGGCATCGACGATGACCCGTGCATTGCCCGGGTCCAGCCAGAGGTGGGCATCGACGTCATGCCCGGCGTGCCCGTGGTCGTCGTGTGTGTGCTGGCCGTGCAGCCGGTGCAGCGTCATGCCGGGCAGGGCCAGTGCACGGATCTCGTGCGTGGTTCCCGGCAGGCTGCGGATGGGGCCCTGCAGGAAGGTCTCGAGCTCCGGCCCGACCCACAGCAGGATGTCTGCCGCGTGCAGCGCCCGCATGTCGGAGGGCTTCAGGCTGTAGGCATGGGGCGAGCTGCCGTCGGCCAGCAGGCGGTGGGGCGTACTCACGCCCTCGGTGACCGCGGCGGCCAGGCTGTGCAGGGGCTTGATGGTGGCGGCCACGCGCGGGGCCCCGGCGCGGGCGGGCAGCGCGAGCGCCAGGGCCAGCAGCCCGAGGACGGTGAGCAGCGCGAAGCGGACGAGGGCGGTGCGTGGCATGGTCGGGCCTGTGCGGGGAACGAAAACGTTATAATATAACATTTCGTTTTCCTGCAGGGAGCGCGCCCATGTCCGGTCTGCGCATCAAGTACCTCAAGCCCGCCCTGGTGGCGGCGCACCTGGCCCGTGCCGAGTCCGTCTGCGCGGCCAGCGGCGCACGCCTCACCCCCTTGCGCCGCCGGGTGCTGGAGCTGGTGATCCGTTCCGGTCGCCCGGTGGGCGCCTACGAACTGCTGGACCAGTTGCGCGCGGCCGGCCACCGGGGCGCGCCGCCTACCGTCTACCGGGCGCTGGAGTTCCTGCAGCAGCAGGGCCTGGTGCACCGCATCGCCATGGCCAATGCCTATGTCGCCTGCAGCCACCCGGGTGACGAGCACCCTGCCCTGATCTTCGTCTGCACCGAGTGCGGCAACGCCCTGGAGCTGGAGGAGACCCAGCTGAAGGCCAGTGTGGCGGCGCGCGCCGCGGCGGTGGGCTTTCGTGTGCCGGGTCAGCCCATCGAGGTGGCCGGTACCTGTCCGCTGTGCCAGGAGGCCCATTGATGAGCGCCGTCCCCGCAGTCGGGCCGCTGGCCGAGGTGAGCGGACTCGAGGTGTCGCTCGGTGGTCGCGTGATCCTGCATGACGTGTCCCTCGCCCTCGCCCCGGGCGAGATCGTCACGGTCATCGGGCCGAACGGTGCGGGCAAGACCACCCTGCTGAAGATCCTGCTGGGCCTGCGCACGGCCACCCGCGGGCGCGTGTTCGTGCGGCCGGGGCTGACCATCGGCTACATGCCGCAGCGCATCCAGATCGACGAGATCCTGCCGCTCACCGTGCGTCGCTTCCTCGGCCTGGCCGGCCGCTTCGGCCGCGCCCGCATCGCCGCCGCGCTGGAGGAGGTCGGTGCCGCCGCGCTCATCGACCAGCCCGTGCAGGGCATCTCGGGCGGCGAGATGCAGCGCGTGCTGCTGGCCCGCGCCCTGTTGCGCGAGCCGGATCTGCTGGTGCTGGACGAGCCCGCCCAGGGGGTGGACGTGAGCGGCCAGGCCGAGCTCTATCGGCTCATCGCCCGCCTGCGCGACCGACACGGCTGCGCGGTGCTGATGGTCTCGCACGACCTGCACCTGGTGATGGAGGCGGCCGACTCCGTGGTCTGCCTCAACCAGCACGTCTGCTGCACCGGTCACCCCGAGGCGGTGAGCCAGCATCCCGAATACCTGAAGCTCTTCGGCAGCGAGGAGGCGCGCGGCCTGGCCGTCTATACCCACGAGCACGACCACCACCACAACCTGCATGGCGAGGTGGTGCCGCTGGCGCCGGGGCAGGAATGCGCCAGCTGCCCGCATCACGGCCCCTCCGGCGAGAACGGTGGGGACGGGGGGCATCGGCATGGATGACTTCATCCTGCGCGCCCTGCTGGGAGGCATCGGCGTGGCCCTGGTCAGCGCACCGCTCGGGGCCTTCGTGGTGTGGCGCCGCATGTCCTATTTCGGCTCCACCCTGTCGCACTCCGCCCTGCTGGGCGTGGCGCTGGGGTTCCTGCTCGGCGTGAGCCTGAATCTCGCGGTCATCGTGGTCTGTGTGGGCATCGCCCTGCTGCTGGGGCTGTTCCAGCAGCAGCGCCAGCTCGCCAGCGACACCCTGCTGGGTATCCTCGCCCACAGTACGCTGGCCATCGGCCTGGTGGCGCTGGCCTTCATCGAGGGGCTGCGCGTGGACCTGATGGCCTACCTGTTCGGCGACATCCTCGCCATCACCGTGAGCGACCTGTGGTGGATCTGGATCGGCGGCGCGCTCACCCTGCTGGCCATGGTCGCCCTGTGGCGGCCCCTGCTGGCCATCACCGTGCACGAGGACCTGGCGCGGGTGGAGGGCGTGCCGGTGCGCTGGGTGAGCACGCTCTTCATGCTCATGATCGCGCTGGTGATCGCCGTGGCGATGAAGATCGTCGGCATCCTGCTCATCACCTCGCTGCTCATCATCCCGGCGGCCACCGCGCGCCGCCTGGCGAGCACACCCGAGCAGATGGCCCTGATCGCCGCGGTCATCGGCGTGCTCTCGGTGGCCGGCGGCATCCAGGCCTCGCTCCTCTGGGACACCCCGGCAGGCCCCTCCATCGTGGTGGCGGCGACGCTGCTGTTCCTCGCTGTATATGCCGTGCCGGCGCGGCGTTAGGCGGAAAATCCAAGCGCCACAGAGGTCACAGAGAGGTAAAAGCCAACCGTAGGAGCCGAGCCCTCTCGGCGATAACGGCCATGCCGGCTGCACAACCCCATCGGCCAGAGGGCTGGCCTCCTACCGCGGGGCGTGCGGCGTGAGGGATAGGCGCGAGGTGTGAAAGTCCAGGCGCGGCAGAGGACACAGAGGCAAACCGGGCTGTGTTCTTCCTCTGTGTCCTCTGTGGCCAAACCGGCATCAAGGCCCGAAGCGAGCCCACTCCCTACGCCTGAGGTCTCTGATCAGACGGGCGACTTGCGACCTGCCACTTGCGACTGTTCCTTATCCTGTTCCGGCCGGCCTTCGACGACCGCCTTCACCGCCTCACGGGCCTGTTCGGCCAGTGCCTTGCGTTCCATGCCGGCGGCCGGGATGGGGGGGAGAAAGTCGAGTTCGGCCTCGATCTCGGGTTCGCCGAGCATGTCCCAGACGTGGCGCATCAGGTGGGTGTCGCCGACGAAGGGGGCGGTGGGGTGGATGCGTTCCACGTGCGGATAGCGCAGGGCGACGGGCTGCACGGGGCGTTCGGCCAGTGTGGCGGCACCGAACAGGCGGGGGTGGAAGCGCAGCACGGTCTCGCCGGTGCTGGTGGTGCCCTCGGGGAAGATGAGCACGGGGCGGTTGCCGGCCAGCCGCCAGGTCATGGCCTCGGTGGCGGCATTGGCGGCATTGCTCCCCCCGCGCTGGATGAACAGGGTGCCGGCGCGGGCGGCCAGCCAGCCGACCACGGGCCAGCGGCGCACCTCCTGCTTGGAGAGAAAGGCCGTCTCCAGCACCGCGCCGATCACCGGGATGTCCAGCCAGGAGATGTGATTGGCCACGTACAGCACCCCGCCGCGTGCGGGCTCGCCCGTCACGTGCAGGCGCACGCCGAGGATCTTCAGCAGGCCCCGGAACCAGCGCCGCTCGATGGCGGTGAACCGGGCCGAGGGCGGGGCATCCCGGCGATGCCAGGCGAGCAGCAGGGTGAGGATGGCCCCGTAGACCACGTAGACGGCCAGCAGGGGAAGGCGGATCAGACGGCGTAATGTGCGCATGCGTGGCATGGAGTCGGTGTCGGCAGTACAGGATCAACCGGGCGGGCGGGTCGCGTCAACGTGTGAGCTGGATGGCCGCCCGCAGGCCGTGTTCGAAGCGCTGGATGATGCGTCCCCAGGCCAGGCGCTCGGCGGTGATCCGTGCCTGACGGCCCAGGGCCTGCAGGGCCTGTGGGTCTCGGGTCATGGCGCGGGCGGCGGCGACGAAGGCCGAGGCGTCGTCGAAGGGGGCAAGCTGCCCGTTCACGCCCCGGTGGATGTGCTCGCGGCCGGCGGCGTAGTCGTAGGTCAGCACCGGCAGCCCGCTGGCCATGGCCTCGATGACCACGTTGCCATAGGTCTCGGAGGTGGAGGCGAAGAGGAACAGGTCGGCGCTGGCATAGTGCCGGGCCAGGTCCTCGCCGCGGCGCGGGCCGCAGAAGATCGCCTCCGGCAGTTCCCGCGCAAGACGCTCCCGCAGCGGGCCGTCGCCGACCAGCACGAGGCGGCTGTCCGGATGCACGCGGCGGATGGCCTTGAAGGCCTCGATGGTGAGGGCGATGTTCTTCTCGGCCGCCAGCCGGCCGACGTAGAGCACGGCCAGTGCCCCGGGCGCCAGGCCCCAGGCCGCGCGCAGCCCGGGGTCGCGGCGCGCGGGGTCGAAGAGCGTGGTGTCCACGCCGCGCGCCAGCACGCCCATGTGCCGGAAGCCGCGCGCCTCGAGTCTTGCCGCCAGGGCCGCGGTCGGGGCGAGCGTGCCCTGGCAGCGGTTGTGAAAACGCCGCAGCCAGGCGAGCACCAGCGGCTCGAGCAGGCCGATGCGGTAAAAGCGGGTATAGGCGTCGAAGTTGGTATGAAAGCCGCTGAGCACGGGGATCTGCAGCTGCCGGGCCGCGGCCAGCGCCGAGTGGCCGAGCGGGCCCTCGGTGGCGATGTAGACCACGTCCGGGCGCTGCGCCCGCCAGCGTCGGCGGAGGCGGCGACCGGCCGGCAGGCCGAGGTGCAGGCCCGGGTAGCCCGGCGCCGGCAGGCCGCCGGTGAGGAGCTGGGCGATACCGTGGGTGGTTGCCGGGTCGTCGGTCGCGCGGTCGGTCGCATCCTGGCGCGGCCGCACCACCTCCACCGCGTGACCGCGTTCGGCCAGGCCCTGCGCGAGATGGCTCAGGGTATGGGCCACGCCGTTGATCTCGGGGGGATAGGTCTCGGTGACCAGGGCGACGCGCAGGGCGCCCCCCGTCGCGGTCACGGAGGTGTCGTCCTGGTCCGGCCGCGCCGTTGCCGCCTGGTCCATGCGGGCGGCTGTCAGGCGTTGAGCGTGTGACGGCCCCAGGCACCGCCGGCGGCGCGCTCGACGAAGTGGCGATGATAGCGCTGGTTGAGACGCTCGCGGTCGAGCAGCACGAAGACGTCGGCGACGTTGAATTCCGGGTCCCAGCAGGGCTCGCCGCAGACATAACAGCCCAGGCGCAGGTAGGCCTTGAGCAGCGGGGGCATGCTGGCCCCCATGCGAATCGCCCCGCCGGTGGGCGGCACGGGACGGCGCGGCTGCACGCGCAGGTGTTCGGGGGCGAGGTTATGCTCGCGCATGCGCTGCATCAGCGCCTCCACGGTGAGGCCGTCGTCGGCCATGCTGATGCTGGCGCAGCCCATCAGGTAGTCGAAGCCGTTGATGCTCATGAAGCGCGCGAGTCCCGACCAGAGCACGGCAATGGCCGCGCCGCCGCGGTGCGCCGGGTGGATGCAGGTGCGACCGATCTCCATCACGCGACCCGGCAGCGGCAGCAGGCCGCTCATCTCGAACTCGTTGTCCGAATAAAACCCGCCGGCCAGGCGTGCCTGGCTGTCGGTGAGGATGCGCGTACCCCCGACGATCGCGCCGGTGGCCTGGTCACGCACGACCAGGTGGTGGCAGAAGTTGTCGTAGTGATCGACATCCAGGCCCAGTGCCTCGCTGTCCAGGCGCGCGCCCATCTCGCCGGCGAAGATGTCGTAACGCAGGCGCTGGAAGTCGCGTACATCCTCGGCACTGGCGGCCAGTTCCACGGCCAGACCGGGTTCGCGCGGGGCGCTGCCGGCGGATGTCAGTGCGATGAAGTTGTTGTGCTCGACGGCCGAATGCATGGCGCCACTCCTGAGTTTGGACTGGGGCCATGCTAGGCAGGGGCTGTTTAAGCCCCGTGACGCCGGCTTGAAGCTTTTGTGACGGGGCCGCGCGCCAGCGTGGCGCGCGGCAATCCGCTACCGTGCCCGCGAGCCGTAACGCAGGTACAGGGCCGGCACCACGATCATGTTGAGCGCCGTGGAGCTGAGCAGGCCGAACAGGATGACGATGGCCATGGGCGTCTGGATCTCGCTGCCGGGCAGTCCGCCGGCCAGGGCGAGCGGCACCAGGGCGAGGCCGGCCGAGAGCGCCGTCATCAGGATCGGCAGCACGCGCTCCATGGCCCCGCGCAGGACGGCCTCGCGCGCATCGTCCACGGCCTCGATGTCGGCGAGGTGATGGATGTGCGAGATCATCATCACGCCGTTGCGCGTGGCGATGCCGAACAGGGTGATGAAGCCCACGATGGAGGCCACCGACAGCACGCCGCCGGAGACGAACACCCCCACCACGCCGCCGATCAGCGCGAGCGGCAGGTTGAGCATGACCAGGGCCGCGTCGCGTACCGAATGGAAGGCGGTGTAGAGCAGCAGGAACACGCCCACGATGACCCCGGCGCCGACGATGAGCAGCGTGCGCGTGGCCGAGGCCGCGCTCTCGAACTGGCCGCCGTATTCGACGTGGTAGCCGGCCGGGAAGACCACGCTGGCCTGCACCGCGGCGCGGATCTCGTCCACCACGCCCGCGAGATCGCGGCCGGCCACGTTCGCCGAGACCACGATCTTGCGCTGCACGTCCTCGCGCGAGATGGTGTTCGGGCCGCGGGCCCGCCGGATGTCGGCCAGGGCCTTGAGCGGCAGCAGGGCCCCGTCGGCGGTGGTGATGAGCGTGTCGCGCACCGCATCGAGGTTGTCCAGTTGCTCGGGCGGATAGCGCAGGATGAGATCGAAGCTCGCCTGGCCCTCGAGCACCCGCGTGAGGCTGCGGCCGTAGAAGGCGGTCTCGATGGCGGTGGCCACGTCCGTCACGCTAAGGCCATGGCGCGCGATGGCGCGGCGGTCGATGTCGATGGTGAGCATGGGGATGTCCACCTGCTGTTCGACGTTGAGGTCCACCACGCCGTCCACTTCGGCCATCTGCGCACGCACCGCCTGGGCGAGGTTGCGTAGCGTGTACAGGTCGTCGCCGAAGATCTTCACCGCGATATTGGCGCGCGTGCCCGAGAGCATGTGGTCGATGCGGTGCGAGATCGGCTGGCCGATGGTGATGCTCATGCCGGGCACGCCGGCCAGGCGTTCGCGCAATGCGGCGAGGAAGTCTTCCTTGTCGCGTCCGTCCAGGTCGAGCGTGGCTTCGACCTCGGTGCTGTTCACGTCCTGCGTGTGTTCGGCCAGCTCGCCACGCCCGGTGCGCCGCGCCGTGGCCACGACCTCCGGAAACGCCAGCAGCGCGTCTTCCACCATCTGCCCCAGTGCAGTGGACTGCTCCAGCGAGGTGCCGGGCAGGGTCTGCGCGCTGATGGTCAGGCTGCCCTCGTTGAACTCCGGCAGGAAGGAGCGGCCGGCGAAGGCCAGCGTGGCCATGGCGACCACGAACAGCGAGAAGGCGCCGACGGCCACGGTGCGCCAGTGGTCCAGCGCCCAGGTCAGCCAGGGGCGGTAGCGGGTCTTGATCCAGCGCGCGAGGCGGGTCTCGCCGTGCGAGTGCACGTCCGGCGAGTTGGGGAGCAGCAGTGAGGCCAGCACCGGCGTGACGGTGACCGCCACCAGCAGCGAGGCGGCGAGGGAGACGACGTAGGCGAAGCCCAGCGGGGCGAGGAGTCGTCCCTCCACGCCGCTGAGGAAGAACAGCGGCACGAACACCAGCATGATGATGAGCGTGGCGAACACGATCGAGCCCTGGATCTCGTGGGTGGCGTCGAAGACCACGTTGAGCACCGGTTTGCGGGCCTGCTCCGGTCGCTGTGCGTTCTGGCGCAGACGGCGCACGATGTTCTCCACGCCGATGATGGCATCGTCCACCAGCGCGCCCACGGCGATGGCCATGCCGCCGAGGGTCATGGTGTTGATGTTGGCACCCATGGCCTTCATCGCCAGCACCGCCGTGACCAGCGAGAGCGGGATGGCGAGCACCGTGATGAAGGTGGCCCGCGTGCTGAACAGGAACACGAACACGATCGCCACCACCAGCAGGGCGCCGTCGCGCAGGGCCGCCGAGACGTTCTCGATGGCGACCTCGATGAAGTCCGCCTGGCGGAACAGCGTGGTGTCGATGTGCATGCCCTCGGGCAGCGCGGCCTCGAGCTGTGCCGCGGTTTCATCCAGGCGCGCGGTGAGCTCCAGCGTGTTGGCGTTGGGCTGTTTCTGCACCGCCAGCACCACGGCATCCTTGCCGTTGGCCGAGGCCGTGCCGCGCTTGAAGGCCGGGCCGATGTCCACCTCGGCGAGGTCGGCGATGGTGACCGGCACGCCGTCGATGCGCGTGACCACCGTCTCGCCGATGTCGGACAGACGCTCGATGCGGCCGAGGCCGTAGATCAGGTACTCCTGGCCATTCTCGCTGTAGAAACCGGCCGAGGTGTTCTCGTTGCTCTGCCCGAGCGCCTGCGCGACCTGGTCGAGCGCGATGCCGTAGGCGGCCAGCCGGTCGGGGAACACCTGCACCTGGAACTGGCGCGTGTCCCCGCCGATGGGCACGACCTGGGCCACGCCGGGCACCGCCAGCAGGCGGCGGCGCACCACCCAGTCGGCCGCGGTCTTCACCTCCATGGCGTCGTGCCGGTCCGAGCTGACCGAGAGGTACATGATCTCGCCCATGATGGAGCTGATGGGGGCGAGCGTGGGTGCCGGCATGTCCAGGGGCAGCGAGGTACGGGCGAGCTGCAGACGTTCGGCCACCACCTGGCGGGCACGGTAGATGTCGGTACCCCAGTCGAACTCCACCCAGATCACCGCCGCGCCTACCGTGGTGGAGGAGCGGATGCGCCGCACCCCGGCGGCCCCGTTCATGGCGGTCTCGATGGGCAGGGTGACGAGGTTCTCCATCTCCTCCGGGGCCATGCCGTGGGTATCGGCGAGGATGGTCACGGTGGGGGCGGTGAGGTCCGGGAACACGTCCACCGACATGCGCGAGGCCTCGATGCCGCCCCAGAGCATGAGCAGCAGCGCGCCGACGATGACGAAGAGCCGGTTGGCCAGCGACCAGCGTATGCCTTGAGCGATCATGGTCGTCTCCTTCAGTGGGCGTGGCCGTGGCCGATCTCGGCGGGCACCGAGGCGGCGAGCTGCACGAGGTAGGCGCCGCGCGTGACGATGCGCTCACCGGGTTTCAGGCCCGCGATCACTTCCACCCAGTCGCCGTCGCGGATGCCCAGCGTGACCAGCCGGCGTTCGAAGTGCTCGCCGTCGCGCTGCACGAAGACCACGTCGCGGCCGGTGTCGTCGATCACCGCCGTGCGGGGGATCGCCAGCGCCTCGCGCTGTTCTCCCGTGTAGATCCGTGCCTCGACGTACTGGCCGATGCGCAGGCGCGGATCGGGGGAGGGGAAGGCGAAGATCACGGGCACGGTGCGCGTGCGCGGGTCGATGCGCGCACCAAAGGACACGAGTCGCGCCCCGGTCTCGGCGGTCACCGCCACGGGCCCGGCAGCGGTCTCGAACCACGCACCGGTGGGGGCGTCGAGCGTCAGGGCATCGGCCTCAGGCACCTGGGCCTCCAGCCAGAGCTCACGGCGGTCGACCACGTACATCAGCGGCGTGCCGGCGCTGACATAGCTGCCGGCACCGACATGGACGCGCGCCACCTCGCCGTTGATGGGCGAGGGGAGGACCACGCCGCCCGTCTGCCCGCCCGACACCTTGCCGTACTGCGCCAGGCGCCGGCTGGCGGCATCGTTCGCCGCACGCGCGCCTTCGAAGTCGGCCTGGGCCGCCTGCAGGCGGCGCTCGGCGATCACCCCCTGTTCGAAGAGGCCGCGGATACGCGCCAGTTCATCCCGTGCGAAGCGGAAGGCGGCACGGGCACGTGCGGCCTCGGCCTCCAGCGTGGCGTAGTCGGTCGCCTCGCCGAGACGCGGCACGATGCGCAGCAGGGTGTCGCCCTGTCGCACCTGACGTCCGGGCGACTGGAGTTCGCCGCCCGCCGCGGCGATCCAGCCGTCGACGGGAGCGACGATCTGGGCCTCCCGCGCGCTATCCGCGCGCAGGGTGGCGGGGGCGCGCACCGATGCCTTCAGCAGCCGCGGGCCGACGGGGTCGACCCGGAAGTCGGTCTGCCACTGCTGCTCCTTGAGGAAGACGATACCCTCATCGGTCTCCGCGGTGCCGACAGCCGTCGCGGCGGCCTCGTGCGTGGCATGGACCGCCACCGGCCCCAGGTCGTGCACGATCAGGTCGTCGGCCGTCTGCAGCGTGAGGGTCAGGGTGTACATACCCGGTGCGGGGGCCGTGAGTGTCGGCAGGAACACGCCGGGGCGCACCGGTGCCTCGACCGAGGCGCTGGCGGCGTACTGTTCGCCACGGCCGAGCAGCACCGACACCCGGCCCCCGGTCACTGCGCGGTAGTCGCTGGTGCGGGTGAAGTGCACGATGAATTCGGCATCGTGGCCGGCCACCAGGCCGGGGTACTCGGCAAACAGCTCAAAGCCGTCGGCCACGTGGGTGACGACGTGCATGCCGGCATCGTCATGGGCATGGGCGTCGTCGCCATGGGCATGGTCGTCGCCCCCGGCAGAGGTGGGCGTGTCGTCGCAGCCGGCGACCAGCAGCAGGGCCAGCAGAAGGGGGATCAGGATTCGCATGGGGTTCGCCTCGAAAATCATTCGTGGGACCGTGCCGCGCCGAGCGGTGCATCGGTCGTGTCGAGCAGGGACTGGCCCGCGGCATGGCGCAGGGCCGCCAGTTCCAGGTGCATGGCGTGGAGCAGTTCGAGCCGGCGTTCGCTGGCATCGAGATAGGACCGGGTCGCGTCGATGAGGGCGAGCAGGTCGACCTCGCCGGCGATGAAGCCGGTGCGGGTCAGGTCGAAGACGCGTTCGGCAGGGCTCATGACGCGGCGTTCGAAGTGCGCGAGCTGTTGGCGCACATGGCCGAGGTGCTGATAGGCCGTCTGCAGCTCGGCGCCGAGGTCACGCTGGCGCTGCTCGAGTTCGGCGCGCCGCACGCTGGCCTCGCCCGTGGCGCGGCGGATGTCGCCGCCCCGCCGGTCCCAGAGTGGCAGGGGGATGGTGAGGTTCAGGGTGGAGACGGTCTCCTCCTGGCCGGCGATCGCCTCCCGGCCCTGGGTGAAGGCGATCTCCCAGTCGGCGAGGCGTGCGGCGCGCGCGGCCCGGATCTCGGTGTGCGCGGCTGCCAGGTCGAACTCGGCGGCGCGCAGGCCGGGGTGGCCCGTCTGCCGTTCGCGCCACTGCGTCAGCGGCGCGATGGCGGGCGGGGCGTCGAGGGGCGCCACGGCCTCGAGGCGGGGCCGCGCATCGGCAGGCAGGTAGGGGCGCAGCCGGGCCAGGGCATCCTCGTATTCGCTCTCCACCGTCTGCTGGTGCTGGTGCGCCTGTTCACGTACCAGTTCCAGGCGCAGGCGTTCGAGGTTCGACAGGTCGCCGGCCGCGGCGCGGCGCTCGCCGATGTGCTGGATGGCATCGGCCTCCGCCAGCCAGCGCGAGGCGAGCGCCATGCGTGCCTGCTGGAGCTGCACGTCGCTGTAGCGGCGGGTGATGGCGTATTCCAGGGCAAGGCGCTCGGCCTGTGCCCGGGCCCGCGCCGCCTCGAGCCGTGACTGGGCCGCCTCGGCGGCATGCCCCAGGCGGCCACCGATGGGCAGGGTCTGGGCAAGCGTGATCTCGGTGACCTCGGTCCCGCCGGTCTGCAGTTCCTTGCCCAGGCCGTCGCTGACGCCGACCCCGAGCTTGGGATTCGGCCAGCGTCCGGCCTGCCCGGCCGCGCCGTCGGCAGCCTCGATCCGGGCCTGTGCCGCGGCGAGTTCCGGCGAGGTCCGGGTCGCCAGCGACAGGGTTTCTTCCAGCGTGAGGGGGCCGGCGAATCCGGGGGCTGCGTGCAGACCGGATAGCGTCAGCAGGATGGCCGCTAGCGGCCATCGCCAATGTGTCGTCGTCATGTGTCCTGCTCCGGGTGCGCCGGGCGCACCTCATCAATGCGACGCCGCGTGCAGGGCGTCAGGATTGACCAATAGGGGTAATCGACCGGGGAACGGTCGAATCAGGGCGCCGGAGCGGGTGGGGCGCGAAGCTGCGGGGAGCGGTAGTGGGGCCTGGAGGGGAAGCGGCGTTCGGCAGGGGTGACGAGTGTGCCGCCGCCACCCATTGGCAGTGCGAGCAGGATCAGCAGGGACAAAAGCCCCACGGACAGGGCGCCGAGCAGCTGTTTCACCAGGTTCGCCTGCTGCAGGTCGAGCTGGGTGGTGGCGGCATGATCGTGCTCGTGATCGAGCAGCAGCTCGGCGTGCAGGTCGAAGCTATGCTGATGTACGGCGGCCTGGGTATCGATGTGATGCACGTGGAAGTGCACCTGGGCGAACTGCGACAGCAGCAGCGCGCCGATGGCGAGGAACGCCACCAGCGTACGTCGAGCCCGTGATTGCCGTAGCCGCTGCATGCTGCCGATATTCCCAGTTATGGTGGAGGGATTCAACCCCGGTTGCCGTAAGGCCTTAGGGCAGCGGCCCGTCGTAGGTCCCGGATTCGATGTCGAGATCCTCGGCCTCCCACATCTTGATGCCGCCGGCCAGGTTCTTCACGTTGGCAAAGCCCATCTGCTGCAGGGTATCCACGGCCATGGCGGCGCGGGCGCCGGTCTCGCAGTAGATCACCACCGGCTTGTCGCGGGCGGTGTAGAGGGCCTCGATGCGGTGCGCGTTGTTGGGGTCGGCCGCGCCCTCGAGCATGCCGCGCGGCACCAGGATGGCGCCCGGGATGTGGGCCTTCTCGTATTCGTAGGGCTCGCGCACGTCCACCAGCAGCAGCTCGGCGGTCTCCTCGCGCAGTTCCTCCAGGTCGTCGGCCTGGATGTCGGTGACGCGGGCGCGGGCCTCGCTGATGAAGTCGCTGAGGGTCTTGCTCATGCTAGGCTCCTGGCTGGGTGATTTGCCCGGTGGCCCCTCGTATTGACTGACGTCATGGAGATGGCCGGGGTGACTCGTTAGGCTGGACCTCGCCGCCGGGGCCCATGCCCCGCCTGACGATTAAAAGACGGAAACCGAACATGCCCATAGAACTGTATAACGACGGACACCATTCCTGCCTGGCCTTCACCGACCTGGTGAAGGGCGAGGGCGTGCAGTCCAACCAGTTCCTCATTATACATGGGGAGCACGATGCCCTGATCGACCCGGGTGGCGACCTCACCTTCACGGCGCTGTCCAACGAGATCAGCAAGCACGTGTCGCTGCGTGACCTGGAGTACATCATCGCCTCGCACCAGGACCCGGACATCATCGCCTCGATCGCCAGCTGGATTCAGCGCAGCAATGCCACGGTGGTCTGCTCCAAGCTCTGGGCGCGTTTCCTGCCGCACCTCATCCCGGGTTACATGGGTGACAAGCTCGGCGAACGCCTGATCGCGCTGCCCGATGCCGGGCGCGACATCCCCTTCGGCGATACGGTGATCAAGGCCATCCCCGCGCACTTTCTGCACTCGGTGGGCAACTTCCACTTCTATGACCCGGTGAGCAAGATCCTGTTCTCGGGCGACATGGGCGCCTCCATGGTGCCGGAGGGGCCGGACAGGCCGGTGGAGGACTTCGAGAAGCACGTGCCCTACATGGTCGCCTTCCACAAGCGCTACATGGGCTCGAAGAAGGTCTGCCGCCTGTGGGCCGACATGGTCTGGGACATGGATGTGGACATGATCGTCCCGCAGCACGGTCGCCCCTTCAAGGGCCGCGAGATGATCAACCAGTTCCTCGGCTGGATCGGCCACCTGGATTGCGGGATCGACCTGCTGACGCAGGAAAACTTCCGGGTGCCGTAGCCCAGCGTTTCTGCCCTCATGATTTCGCTTGCGTCACGCTGATGCAGTATTTCAGGCAGTGTGTCCCGCAAGCGAGTTACTTTATCTTTGCTTGCCCAAAGAAAAGTAACCAAAAGATAAGGGCACCCCACTATCTCGCCCTTCGGGTTTCACTCGGCACGTCCGTGTGCCTCGCCGCTTCGCGGCAGCCTTCGGCTGTGTTAATCGGCAGTCCAGCCGATTAATCCTGCGCTTCTCGCTCCAGACGGGGTTCCGCAGACGGGCCGTCCCTGGCCCGACTGCGGAATTGCGCGCGTCCTGCGCGCAATCCTTCGGGCCTGTCCGTCTTCCGCTGCGATGCTCGGCGAGATAACGGGGCCAGAAGGTCAAAACCCCTTCGACATGGCATGGCACCATTCCGTTGGAATGGGGTGACCTGCCTCTCAGGTGCCAGTTGGAAATTCCACCGCTAATTGCCCTGAGGGGCGAAGCCCTTCGCGACCATCTATGTGCCCTTTGTGGCAAAAAACGCCTTTCAGTCCGCGCGGCGTATCAGGCGCGTGCCGTCGTTTCTTTCAGCGCATTCTCGAACGCCTCCCGCTCGCTGATCGGCGGGCTGCAGGTCATGCCCTTGCAGACATAGGCGACCGGTGTCTCGCCGGTCGCCTGCTTGTCGGCGAGTGCCGGGGGCAGGCCGGGGGCGTCGGCGGGGATGGCGAAGGGGGGGGGGCGGGGGGGCTAGGGGTGGTCTCTTAGACTACTACA
>JABURS010000010.1 GCA_014762505.1 Chromatiales bacterium
GGCGGGGGTTCGAGCAGGCGCAGGGCGAGCGATTGCTGCTGGCGCACCACCTGCACGAGGAGTTCGCTGCCGCGCAGCAGGGCCGTCTGGGCGTTCACCGGCACGTCCACGCGGCCGATCCGCAGGGTGGCCACCTGGCCCGGCTGTCCGGTCCCCTGTTGCACCAGGGCCTTCATCACCTGGCCGTCGCGCCAGCTCGCGGTGCCCTCCGGCAGCGGGCGCGGCGGGCCGGCGGGGCCCGGTGGCGGCGGCGGGCCGGGTGGGGTCAGCGTGGCCATGGCGGCAGGCGGGTCATGAGGTGGGGCCGGCCACCTCGGCAAACAGGGTGTCCGCCCAGTTCAGGGCCTCGAAATAGGCCTCGGTCTGTACGGCGGTATCGAAGCGGCGGGCGGCCGCGGATTCCCAGTCGCCGCGTTCGTAGCTGATCACGGTCTGCAGCAGCTCGCCGGCCGGCCCCGTCTGTTCGATCAGGGCCCGGCGCACGTCGTCGGCCAGGGGCAGGGTGTCCATGAGGGTCTGCATGGGGGCGTCGAGCAGGGCATCGAGGGTGGAGAAGAGGCCGACGGTGAAGGCCTTGTTCGGCTCCAGCCCGCTCAGCTGTTTCGCGAGGAGCTCGCTCATGCGGGCGCGGATCATAGACAGGCGGATGAGTTCGTCGGGCTTGTCATAGATCTCGCTCAGCGTCATCAGGGCCGCCAGGCTGCGGATGGTGTTCTGCCCGAGCATCATCACCGCCTGGCGGATGGAGTCGATCTTGCGCCCCAGGCCCAGGTAGGCGGAGTTCACGTAGCGCAGGACCTTGTAGCTCAGGGTGACGTTCTGGCTGATCAGCTCGACCAGGTCGTCGAGCTCGGCGTCCGGGTTCTGCAGCCGGGCCAGCAGCTGCATGATGGCCAGGCGGTTGCCGGGGATGCGCTGGGCATCCAGGATCTTCGGCCGGCACAGGAAATAGCCCTGGAACATGTCGAAACCGAGTTCCTGGCAGAGGTCGAAGTCGCCCTGGGTCTCGACCTTCTCGGCCACCAGCTTCAGGCCGCGCTGCTTGAGGTCGGCGACGATCTCGGGCAGTCGGCTGCGGTCCATGGCCATCAGGTCGATCTTGATCACGTCCGCCACCGCGAGCAGCGGGTCGTGGTCCTCCCCGCCGATGTAGTCGTCCACCGCGATCTCGAAGCCGCGCTCCTTGAGGCCGCGTACGGCCGCGATGATCTCGTCGGTGATCTGTACCGTCTCGAGGATCTCCAGCGTCACCCGCTCCGGCGGGAAGGGGATGGGGGCTTGCCCCAGCAGGAAGCGTTCGGTCAGGTTGATGTAGCCGCGCTTGTTGCCGAGTACCGTGTCCAGCCCGAGCTCGGTGAGGGTGTTGACGATGACGCTGGAGGTGGCGCGGTCGCCATCGAAGCTGCCGGCCGTGGCATCCGGTCCGGCCCGATAGAGGAGCTCGTAGGCGCGTACCCGCATGCCCTTGTCATAAATGGGCTGGCGCCCGAGAAAGATCTTGTCCATCGAGGATGGCCCGCCTGCCACGTCCGGAAGAATATAAGTATCTGTTTATCAATTATTTTGCCCGACTACCAAGGGCAACATTATCACAAAGCCCGGGAGCGTACATGCCCGCCGGTGAGGCCCTGTTTGGGGAAAACGCCCATGGGCGAAAGACCCTCGTGCGCCTAGCTTAAGGCTGTACCTGCACGAGACGATCATCACAGATCGGGGATTCCGGGGGGCATCCACAGCAGGATCGGTCATCAGTCGACAGCTAAGGAAGGACGGCATCATGCGCGAACACCGTGAATTCAGGATTCTGCCCCTCGGCATACACGCAGACGAACTGCAGGTGCTGCGTCGCATACTGAGGATCTCCGCCGGCACGGCACGTGCCTACGAACTCACCGACGATTACCGGATCGAGCCCGGCAAGATCCTCCTGGTGAATGCCGATGATCGGCAGGCCATGCACCACTGGCAGACCATGTACGTCGCCGACGACGGACGCGCCAAGCTGCCGACGATCTTCGCCGTCGCCGCCGCCCGCCTGCAGCCCGATGCCGGGCGGCGCGAGATCCCGCAACCCTTCCGCGCCACCCTGGTGCTCAATGCCCTCGATCAGATCACCGTCGAGGAGCTGAATTTCATTCCGGAGCTGACCATTGGCGACGAGGCCGGGGGCGAGGAGACCGGCATCTCGACGGCGCGCCTGCAGGCCATGCTGGCCCATCGCGTGAGCGAGGCGCCGGCGCAGTATCGCGCGATGGTGGTCGACGACAGTCTGCCGGTGCGCAAGCAGCTGGAGATCGAGCTGCGCATGCTCGGCGCCGAGGTCGCCCATGCCGAGAACGGCGAGCAGGCGATGGCACTCAGCCAGGACGGTGACTACGACATCATCTTTCTCGACGTGATGATGCCCGGCATCGATGGCTACAAGGTCTGCAAGGCCATCAAGCGCGACCAGCGTACGCGCAACATCCCCGTGGTCATGCTCACCGGCAAGTCCTCGCCCTTCGACAAGGTGAAGGGCACGCTCGCCGGCTGCGACACCTATCTCACCAAGCCGCTGCAGCACACCGAGTTCCAGTCGGTGGCGCGCAAATATCTCTCGGTAAGAAATGCTCCCGCGCCGCAGGCCTGGGAAGTGGCCAATACCTACTGACACACAGCTGGAGAACGAAGGCATGACGATCAACAAGGTGCTTCTGGTAGACGACTCTCCCGCCGATCTGGCGCATATCCGTACCATCGTGAGCGGCGCGGGCTACAGCGTGGTGACGGCCACCTCGGGCAAGGAGGCCGTGGAACTGGCCCGGGCCGAACGGCCCGACCTCATCTTCATGGACATCGTGATGGAAGGGGCCGACGGCTACGAGGCCTGCCGGCAGATCACGAAAGGCGGCGAGACACGCAATATCCCGGTGGTCTTCGTCAGCAGCAAGAACCAGAAGGCCGACCGGGTCTGGGCCGAGCTGCAGGGGGGCAAGGCACTGATCAGCAAGCCCTTCACCCCCGACCAGATACTCGACCAGATCCGGGCGCTGAACTGATAGCCCGGTCCGCTGCGCCAGGCAGGACGACATGCAGACAGACGACAACAGGGAATGGCTGGACCCGCGTACGGCGCTGAGCCGTTTCTCCTTCGACCCGGGGCTGCTGGAACGCCCCGTGACGGAGGAGCGCGAGATTCCACGCTACGGCTACCGCATCGGTTCCTTCAACCTGCTGGTGGCGCGCGGCGTGAACAGCGAGGTGATGCAGCTGCCGGCCGTCAGTCGCATTCCCTCCATGCCGGCGCATCTGCGGGGCATTGCCAACATCCGCGGACACCTGGTGCCGGTAATGGACCTGCATCACCTGCTCCAGACCGGACGGGACGGCAGCCGCGAGCAACGCTGCCTGATGATCGACAGTGGCGCCCACGTGCTGGCCGTGCTCATCGATGGCTACCCGGTGACGGTGCGACTTGCCGAGGGCATGCGCAGTCTGACACTGCCGGGCGTGATCGGCGAGCATGCCGCGGTCCGTGCGTCAGCGGAGGGTGGTCTGTGGATCGACCTCGATCATCGCGCCCTGTTCCGGTCGCTGTCGGCGGCGTAGTTCTCACGGGTTTCGGTACAACGCAGCGCTCCATCACAACGCAGTCAGGGAAGTCTTCTATGAAAACCACAGTCATTGGATTCGGTGCGGGTTCTCCTGCGATCAGGTCGGCGACCAGGACGGGTCTCCTCTCGATGTTTCTCGGCATCTTCGCCCTGTTGTCCGCCCTGCCGGTACAGGCGGCCCAGGGGGTCACGGGCGATACCATCCGCGTGGCCGGTGTCATGGACCTGGAAGGGCGTTCACGCGGCCTGGGGCTCGGGATGAAGCGCGGTATCGAGGCGGCCTTTGCCGGGCAGCGCGTGCGGGGCTATCGCATCGAGTACGTCACCCTGGATGATTCCTATACGCCGGAGAAGACCATCGAGGCCACGCGCTCGTTGCTGGATCAGGACGTCTTCGCCTTCGTCGGCAACGTCGGCACACCGACCGCCAAGGTGGCCCTGCCGTTGCTGGCGGAACGCGGCGTGCCGGCCGTCGGATTCTTCACCGGTGCGGGACTGTTGCGGCCCGGTGTGGGTGACGTGGTGAACTTCCGCGCCAGTTACGTGCAGGAGACGGCCGAGGTCATCAACAAGGCCATCGACGCCGGGGTGCCGGTCACCGGGATCTGCGCCTATGTGCAGAACGACGCCTATGGCATGGCCGGGGTGGAAGGCATCCGCCAGGCGCTGTCCGGTCGTCCGGGTACGCGCAACATCATCGAGGCACTCAACCGCATCATCGACATGGAAGGCGAGGATCCGCCGCGCAACGGCATCGGTCCGGTCGGCGTGTATCAGCGCAACACCTTCGTCTCGCGCGACGGCTATGACTCCCTGAAGGCCTGGGAGGCGGGCAATGGCGTCCGCTGCCAGGTGGTCGTCAGCGTCGGCACCTACAACTCGATCGCGCGCTTTGTCGGTTACTCGCGTTATCGCGGCGACGACTGGATCGTGAGCGCCGTGTCCTTCACCGGGGCGGACGATTTTCGCAAGGCACTGGACGATCTCCAGGTGCATGACCGCGTGGTCATGACCCAGGTGGTGCCGCCGCTGGACTCGGATCTGCCCATCGTCGCCCAGGCGCGCAGGGCCCTGGGCGATGACTTCGGCTACGTGACCCTGGAAGGCTATATCGTCGGCCAGATGTTCCTGGCCGCCCTCGAGCAGGTGGAGGGGCCGATGACGCGGGAAAATTTCCTGCGCGCCGTGCGTGGCAAGGTCCTCGACGTGGGCGGGCTCTCCCTCGACTTCCGGCGCGACAACCAGGGTTCGGACCTGGTGGTCTCGACCTATCTCGACGGCGGCGAGTACCGCGCCATGACGTCCGGCGACTGGCGTCGCCTGATTGCGGCCGGCCGCTAGTCCGGCGTCCTGCCCCATGAATGCCCATCACGGAGACCTGGCATGAACATCATCGAACGGTTCAATCCCATACGTCGGCTGCGCATCGGCTTGCGGCTCATGGTGCTGATCGCGGCCCAGATCCTGATCCTGATGATCATCGGCGTGGCCGCGATCACCGGTCTGCAGTTCGCGGCCTCCACGACCGGCGAGCTCAACGAGACGGTGTCCGAACAGGTGCAGCTCAACCGCATCGCCACCGTGGTGCAGGGCGGGCTGCTCGGTACGGCCAACGACGTCTATCGTGGCACCATCACCTGGGGTGAGGCGAACAGGCGGCTGGCCGAGTCGCAGCAGGCCTTCGACCAGCGCTGGGCGGAATACGTGGAACAGACCGGCCGGCGCGACGAGGCCGCCACGGCACCACTGCAGCAGGGCATGAACGGTGTGCATGCCGCCTTTGCCGAGCTGACCAAGCTGATCGCGCGCGAGGACCGCGCCAACCTCTCGCTCTACGTGCTCAACGACCTGGATGCCTCGGTGGCGCCCTTCCTCACCCGCCTGGAATCACGTATCGCGGCCGGTCAGCAGGCCTCGCAGGAACAGTTCGCGGCCTCCACGGCGGCCAACGCGGCCTTTCTCTACGGGGCCCTGGCGCTGGTGCTGATCGGCGGGCTGTTTGCCGCCCTGCTGGGCTGGGTCATCTACCGTTCCATCGTCAACCCGATTCGCGATATCGCCGACACGGTGGAGCGTATCTCGGAGGGGGATTACAGTGCCCGTACCGACGTGGTCTCGCACGACGAACTGGGCGACCTGGCGCAGGCCTTCAACAGGCTGCTGGATGAGCGCGTGAATGCCCTGGTCAAGGCCGAACGGGAGAGCGAGCGACTCAACAACTCGGTCATCGGCCTCATCAAGGCGGTGAGCCAGCTGGCGCAGCAGCGTGACCTCACCGTGCGCGCCCCGGTCTCGGAAGACATCACCGGTGCCATCGGCGACTCCCTCAACCTGCTGGCCAACGAGACCGCGAACATCCTGCTCGGTGTGCGCGAGATCTCCCACCAGGTGGCGCAGGTCTCCCAGCAGGTGAAGAGCCAGTCCGACACCGTGATCGAGGTGGCGCGCCAGGAGTATGACGAGGTGCTGACCACGGCCGATCTCCTGCGCCAGTCGGTGAATGCCATGGCACACATCGCCGAGGACGCGCGCCTGGCCAACGAGCGTGCCGACCGTGCCTCGAAGAACACCGACGAGGCCGCCGAGTCGGTCATCAAGTCGGTACAGGGTATCAACTCGATTCGCGAGACCATCAGCGAGACGGAAAAACGCATCAAGCGCCTGGGCGAGCGTTCCCAGGAAATCACCGGGATCGTCAACCTCATCGGCAGCATTGCCGAACGCACCCATATCCTCGCGCTCAACGCCAGCATGCACGCGGCCTCCGCCGGCGAGGCCGGGCGCGGCTTCGCAGTGGTGGCGGACGAGGTGCAGCGCCTGGCGGAAAACGCCCGCGAGGCCACGGCCCAGATCTCGACCCTGGTGAACAACATCCGCGTGGAGACGGCCGATACGGTGCAGACCATGAACCTCGCGATCACCCAGGTGGCGGAAGGTACGCGTCTGGCCGAGCGGGCAGGCGACAGCATGCGGCAGACGCGCGCGGCCACCGAGGAACTGGTGTCCTCGGTGCAGCAGATCGCCACCAGTTCGGATGCCCAGGCCTCCGCCAGCCGCGCCTTGCTCGAGCGTGCGCGACAGATCCAGTCCAGTACCGAGAAGACGGGCAAGGAGCTCCAGGCGCAGACCCAGAGCACCGAGGCGCTGGTGCGGTTTGCCGACCGTCTCGTGCAGGCCATCGGCGTGTTCCGCCTGCCGCAGCCCAGGACCGAGAAGTTCGGTGATACGCAGCAGATCGAATCCATGGATGAGGCACGCCGGGTCGGCTGACCGGGGCGTGATCGGGGGAACGCATGAACCAGGCCATGGCGGTTGCCGAACTCTCGCCGGAGAACCGTGAATACCTCGAGCTGATACGCGCCGAACTCGAGGACATCACCGACGACCTGGTGGTGAGTCTGGAGGTACTGCAGGCAGCGGCCACGCAGCCGGAACCGGCGGATACGCTGCTCGAGAGTCTCTCCGAGCAGGCCGGCCACGTGGCCAATGCCGCCCGGCTGATCGGGCTCGAGGGCCTGGCCATGGCGGCCGACGAGATCGCCGCCCGCCTGGGCGACCTGCGGGCCCGGCTGTCCGGGCTCACGGAGACACAGGTCGCCCTCATCGCGACCTGGCCGCGGGTGCTGGCGGGCTATCTGGATGCCTTTGGCGAGCCCCGGGCGGCCGATGCGGTGCTCGCCCTGCTGGCCGATACCGGCTGGCTCGACGGTGCCCCCGACGATCCGGCGCGTCCGGGCGAAGCGGCCCTTGCCTCGCTGCAGGAGCTGCTGCTGAACCCGCGCTTTGCCGAGACGGAGGAGGCCCCGGCGCGGCCGGCCGAGGTCGGGCCGGAGGATGTCTCGCTGGCGGTGCCCGAGGGGGTGAACCCCGATCTGCTCGACGGGCTGCTGCAGGAGCTGCCGGCGCAGACGGAACTCTTCACCGCCGCCATCCAGCACCTGGTGGAGGCGGGTGCGGTCGAGGAGCTCGCCATCGCCCAGCGCATCGCCCATACCGTCAAGGGCGCCGGCAACGTGGTCGGCGTGCGCGGGGTGGCGAATCTCACCCATCACCTGGAGGACATCCTCGCCTTCCTGGATCGCCAGCGGCGTCCGCCGCCACATCCGTTGGGGCAGGCCCTGCTGCGCGCGGCCGACTGCCTGGAGACCATGAGCGACGCCCTGCAGGGGCGTGACGCGGAGCCGGCCGATGGACTCGCCGTGCTGCGCGAGGTGCTCGACTGGGCGCGCCTAATCGATACCGAAGGCGAGACCATCTTCAGCCTGCCCATGGTGGAGACACCGCCGGGCCTGCAGGCGGTCGAGTCCCCCTCGCCATCACCGGCGGCTGAACCGGCCTTGCCGACACTGACGCCCGGGCAGGAACAGGAGGAGGCCGCGACCTCGACCCTGCGCATCTCCTCCCTGCTGGCCGACGAACTGCTGCGCCTGTCGGGCGAGGGCATGATCACGGTCGGCCAGCTACAGGAGCAGCTGCAGCGTGCCGCGCGTGCCGTGCGGGTGGCGCAGGCGCACAACGACGTCCTGCATACCCTGGCCAGTGAGCTCGAACACCTGGTGGACGTGCGCGGCATGGCGGGGCTGTCCGGTGCTGTCGCGGCGCCGGATGACTTCGACCCCCTGGAGATGGACCGATACAACGAACTGCATTCCTTCTCCCGGCGCCTGGTCGAGGCGGTGACCGACAACATCGAACTGACGCGCGGCCTGGCCGAACAGATGGACGACCTGGCCACCCTGGTCGCCGACCAGGACCAGGCCAACCGCCAGACCCAGGAGACGCTGCTCAAGACGCGCATGGTGCCGGTTTCCACCATCGTGCCGCGGCTGCGCCGGGGCGTGCGCCAGGCGGCGAGGCTCACCGGCAAGGACATCGAGCTGCGCTTGCAGGGCGAGGACGAGCAGATGGACAGCGAGGTGCTGCAGGAGCTCGTCGATCCGCTCATGCACCTGCTGCGCAACGCCATCGACCATGGCATCGAGTCGCCGGAGCAGCGCCGGTCCCTCGCGCACAAGCCCGCGCAGGGGCAGGTGGCGGTGGGTTTCCGCCGCCAGGGCGACCGGCTGGTGGTCACGGTCGCGGACGATGGGGCGGGTATCGACACCCGCGCCGTGGAACACCGTGCCCGGGAGCTGGGGCTGATCCAGGGCGAGGCGGTACCCGCCGAGCGCGACCTGCTGCAGCTGGTGCTCACCCCGGGCTTCAGCACGCGGCGCGAGGTCTCGCAGGTGTCGGGGCGGGGCATCGGCCTGGATGCCGTGAATGCCACCCTGCGCGGCATGAAGGGCGCGCTGAGTATCGACAGCCTGCCGGGCGAGGGCGCCCGTTTCGAGCTGTCGATCCCGGTCTCGCGCCTGTCCTCGCATGCCCTGCTGGTCCGCCTGGGCGAGGACGTGCACGCCGTCTCCACCCGTGGTGTGGAGGAGATCCTGCCGGTCGGCTCCGGCGTCTTCGAGCGCCTGGGCGAGGCGCAGCTCTACCGGCTGGGGAACGAGGCCTGCGCGGTGCGCTACCTGCATGACCTGATCGGCAGCGGGCATTCCCCGGGGGCGTCTGCCGAACACGAGAATCCCGACCTGCCCGTGCTGCTGGTGCGCGATCCCGCGGGGCAGCGGGTGGCCATCCGCGTCGACGCGGTGCTGGATGCGCGGCGCCTGGTGATCAAGCCGCTGGGCCCCTACGTGCCCCGCAGCCCCGGGCTGCTGGGGGGCACCATTCTCGGTGACGGGCGCGTCGCCCCGGTGATCGATCTGCCGGAGCTGCTGCAGGCCCCGCTGGTCCCGCTCGCGCGGCGGCCGGCGGCAGAGGGCGCGACCGCGGGCCCGACACCGGGACCGGCTGCGGAGTCGCGTCCGGTGGCGCTGGTGGTGGACGACTCGCTGAGTGCACGCCGGTCCATGGCGCAGTTCGTCCGCGACATGGGTTTCGAGGTGCGTGCGGCACGCGATGGCATGGAGGCCGTGGAGCTGATCGCCAGCAGGCGCCCCGACCTGATCGTGGCCGATCTCGAGATGCCGCGCATGAATGGCCTGGAACTGGCCGCCCATCTGCGCAACAACGAGTCCACGCGACGCCTGCCCTTTGTCATGGTGACCTCGCGTTCCACCGAAAAACACCGTGCGCGTGCCCGCGAATGCGGCATCGAGCATTACATCGTCAAGCCCTTCGGCGACGAAGAGTTGCTCGACGCCATACAGGATGCCATGGAGGTGGCCCATGCCTGAGCCCCGCCCCGTCGCCCCCGCCTTTCTGCGTTTCGATCTCTGCGGCCAGCCCTTCGCCTTGCGCCAGTCGTGCCTGGTCTCGCTGGAGTACATCGAGGACGTGGTGATGAGCGAGGCGGAAGACGCTGTCCGCGGCGAGATCCGTCTCGGTTCACGCATGATCCCGGTCTTCGAACTGGCGGCGTGGCTGTTGCCGGAGGTGCTGGACGATGAGGCCGGCCGGCGCATGGCGCTGGTGATCCGGGCCGGCGAGACCGTGTTCGCCTTCCTGGTGGATGCGGCCCAGGCCGTTGCCGCACAGGGGCTGCGACTGCACGAGCTGCCTGCGTGCATGCAGGGTGCCGGTCCCTACGAGGGCGTGCTCGAGCACCGTCCGGCCGCGGGCGAGATCGAACTGGCCCCGGCACTGGATGCCGACCGCCTGGCCGGGCTGTTGCCCCTGTCCGCCGCAGTCCCGGCATCGCGACCGGGGAGTCTCCAGCCTTGACCCTGCGGGCCTGGCTGCTGGAGGCCGCGTCGGGAGGCATGGTCGCGATCGGCGAGCGGGAGATGGTGCACGTGCTGGATGACTACCGCTCCTGGCCGGTGCCGCTCGCCCCACGTGGCTGCGATCGCCTGTTGCTCTGGCAGGGGCGCGTGCTGCCCGTGATGGACCTCGCCGCCCGCCTCGGGCGAGAGGCCGGGCAGGGCGGTGCACGCGCCGGCGTGGTGGCCTGGTCGGTTGCGGATGGCGCGATTGCCTTTGGTGCCCTCGTGCTGCACTCTCTACCCATCGCCGAGGAGCTGGGCGAACCGCGTGCCGCGGCCATCGAGGACGTGCCGGCACAGTGGCGGGCGTACAGTCATTCGGCCTTCTTCCGGCAGGACGAGGTGGTGCCGGTACTCGACCTGGCCGCGCTCTTCGCCGGCGGTCGGCAGGCACGGGAACAGGCGCAGGGCAGACCAGGGACCTAGATGACAGTTGCAGGGGGGAACAGCTTGCCGGGCATCCTGCGTGGTGTCCCGGCGCATGTGCTGGGATTCGGGCTGGTCCTGCTGCCGACGGCCGCCGTGGCGGCGCCGCCGTTCCCTGGCGACGGGTTCGCTCCTCTCCTGCCGTTGCTCGTTACGCTGCTGCTGGCCATCGCGGTCATTCTGGGCCTGCTGCTGTACCGATGCCGGTCAGCCGCCGTCCGCCGGCAGGATCCCGCCGCGCCACTTGCCGCGCTGCTCGAACACCTGCCGGTCTTCTATTATCGAATCGATGCCCGCGGCTGTGTGACGGCCATGCACGGCCAGGGTGCCGCGTGTCTCGATGATGATCCGCAGGCGCTGATCGGTCGCCGTGTCTGCGAGCTGTTTCCGGGGGCCGGCGAGGCCGCCGAGCGGGCGCTGGCGGGCGAGCAGGTGCAGTTCGAGGCCCAGGGCGTGAGCCGCGACCGCCTGTGGTGGATCGCCTCCACCATCGTCCCCTCCGCCGGGGGTGCGCTGGGGCTGGGCATCGACATCACCAGCCACAAGACCGAGGAGGTGAAGGCGGTGGGCCTGGCGCGGGAGAATCGCGAACTGGCCCGGCGCCTGGTGGAGATCCAGGAAGAGGAACGCAACCTGCTGGCGCGCGAGATGCACGACGAACTCGGGCAGTCGCTCACCGCCATACACACCCTGGCCACGGCCATCGGTCAGCGACAGGGCCAGCAGGACCAGATTGATGATTCGCGTCCGGTGCATGACGTGGGCGCCCTGGCCGGTAACATCGTCGAGCTCTCGACGCGCCTCTACGACGTGGTGCGCAGCATCATGCACCGCCTGCGCCCCGACGTGGTGGACGGACTGGACTTCGGCGACGCCCTGCAGACCTGCATCGACAACGCGCAGCTCGAGGCCATGGGCGTGCGGGTCGATGTCGAGCTGCCCCAGTCGCTGGGCCCGCTGGACGACGTGGTGAAGATCTCCCTGTACCGCATCCTGCAGGAGGGGCTGACCAACATCGCCAAGTACGCCATGGCCTCCCGGGTGCACATCCGCCTGACGCGAACCCCGGGCGCTGCACTGGCCGGCGGGGTGGAGCGGTTGCCGGACCGGCTGGAGCTGTGTATCACCGACGATGGCGTGGGTATGGCGCCGGGTGCCTCCGCCGGGAGCGGGCGCGAGCGCCGCGGCAGCGGCCTGCGGGGCATGCACGAGCGTGTACATGCGCTGGGCGGGGAACTGTTCGTCGATTCCGCCCCGGGCAAGGGCGTGGCCATACGCGCCTGCCTGGACGTGGAGCCGTTTCGACCGAAGCTGTCAGTATGAACAACTAGCAGGGACTGGAGAACAGGGACATGAAGACACGAATCTTGCTGGTGGACGATCACGCCATCGTACGGGCCGGCTTTCGCTATCTGCTGGAAACCGACCACAGCTACGACATCCGCGAGGTCGATTCGGCCGAGGCGGCCTGCAGCGTGTACACCGAGTTCGCCCCGCAGGTGGTGGTGATGGACATGATGATGCCGGGCATGGGCGGGCTGGAAGGCGTGCGCCGCCTCATCGCCAAGGACGAGGACGCCCGCATCCTGGTGCTCAGCATGCGCGATGACCCCGCCTTCGTCGCGCGCGCCACCAAGGCCGGGGCCCGCGGGTATGTGACCAAGCGCAGCGCGCCGGAGGAGCTCGACAAGGCCGTGCGCACCCTGCTGGCCGGGCGTCGCTATTTCAGCAGCGACGTCGAGGAAAAGACGGACGACCCGGCAGCGGGAAGCGACGAAGACCGGGTGAAGGCCCTGTCCGAACGCGAGTTCGAGGTCTTCTGCCTGCTGGCCGAGGGGCGTTCGGTGGTCGAGATCTCCGAGAGCCTGCACCTCAGCCCCAAGACCGTGAGCAACCATCGCTCGCACATCATGGAAAAGCTCGGCGCGAAGAACATCGTCGAGCTGACCCGCCTGGCGATACGCAGTGGCCTGATCGACGCCTGACGCCCCACGCATCATTCCTAGGGGGCTCCCGCCGCGAATCGACGGCAGCTGATCCAGCGCAATGTCCCGGCCGGCCGGCCGTACTACGCTCAGGGTGGCAGGACGGCAATCATGGAGGTGCGTGGTGGAGGTGCGACAACGGCTTACCCTGGACGGCAACGAGGCGGTGGCCCGCATCGCCCACCGGCTCAACGAGGTCGTCGCCATCTATCCCATCACCCCGGCCTCGCCCATGGGCGAGCACGCCGACGCCTGGTCGGCGGCGGGGCAGGCCAACCTCTGGGGCACGGTGCCGCGCATCGTCGAGATGCAGAGCGAGGCGGGGGCGGCCGGCGCCATCCACGGCGCGCTGCAGGGCGGGGCGCTCACCACCACCTTCACGGCCTCCCAGGGCCTGCTGCTGATGATCCCCAACATGTACAAGATCGCCGGCGAGCTCTCGCCGACGGTCTTTCACGTGGCCGCCCGCTCCATCGCCAGCCAGGCGCTCTCCATCTTCGGCGACCACTCCGACGTGATGGCCACCCGCGCCACCGGCTTCGCCCTGCTGGCCTCGGGTTCGGTGCAGGAGGCACAGGACCTCGCCCTCGTCGGTCAGGTCGCCACCCTCGCCGGGCGCGTGCCGCTGCTGCACTTCTTCGACGGCTTTCGTACCTCGCACGAGATCGCCAAGATCGAGGTGCTGGATGATGACGCGCTGCGCGCGCTGGTCCCGGAGGAGGCCATACAGGCCCATCGTGCGCGTGCCCTGAGCCCCGCGCACCCGGTGTTGCGCGGCAGCTCGCAGAACCCGGACGTCTTCTTCCAGGGACGAGAGAGCGTGAACACGTCCTACGATGCCTTTCCCGGCGTGGTGCAGCAGGCGATGGACGCCTTCGCCGCGCTGACCGGCCGGCAGTACCACCTGTTCGACTACGTCGGCCACCCGGACGCGGAGCGGGTCCTGATCCTGATGGGCTCGGGGGCCGAGACGGCCGAGGAGACGGTCGACTGCCTGCTGCGCCAGGGCGAACGGGTGGGACTGGTGAAGGTGCGTCTCTACCGCCCCTTCGATGCCCGGGCCCTGTGCGCTGCCCTGCCGGCAACGGTCACCGGCATCGCGGTGCTGGATCGCACCAAGGAGCCGGGGGCGGCCGGCGAGCCGCTGTACAAGGACGTGACCACCGCGCTCTACCAGGCGCTCGCCGGCGGACAGCTGGCGCAGGCGCCGCGGGTCATCGGCGGGCGCTACGGCCTCTCCTCCAAGGAATTCACCCCGGGCATGGTCAAGGCAGTGTTCGACGAGCTGGCGAAGAATCGCCCGCAGCATCCCTTCACCATCGGTATCCACGACGACGTCACCCACCTGAGCCTTTCCTGGGACCCGGCCTACCGCACCGATGCGCACGCGGATGTCGTGCAGTGCGTGTTCTATGGCCTGGGCTCCGATGGCACGGTGAGCGCCAACAAGAACTCCATCAGGATCATCGGCGAGGCCACCGACCTCTACGCCCAGGGCTACTTCCAGTACGACTCGAAGAAGTCCGGTGCGGTGACCGTCTCGCACCTGCGCTTCGGGCCGCGGCCGATCCGTTCCGCCTATCTCGTGGGTGACAACGACGCGCACTTCGTCGCCTGCCACCAGCCGGTGTTCCTCGAGCGCTACGACATGCTCGACAAGGCCGCACAGGGCGCGGTGTTCCTGCTCAACAGCGCGGCCGCACCCGAGGCCGTGTGGGACACGCTGCCGCGGCGCTACCAGCAGCAGATCCTCGACAAGGGCATCCGCCTCTTTACCATCGACGCCTACGCGGTGGCCGAGCAGGCCGGCATGGGCAAGCGCATCAACACCATCATGCAGACCTGCTTCTTCGCCATCTCGGACATCCTGCCGCGCGAGCAGGCGATCGACGCGATCAAGCAGGCGGTGGAGTCCACCTACGGGCGCAAGGGCCGGCGCATCGTCGAGTTCAACTACCGGGCCATCGACGCGGCCCTGGCCGCCTTGCACGAGGTGCCGGTGCCGGCGCGGGTCACCAGTACCGTCGAGCGCCGGCCGCTGGTCGGCGAGGATGCCCCGGCCTTCCTGCGCGAGGTCACCGTGCCCATCATCGCCGGGCGCGGCGACGCGGTACCGGTGAGCCGCATGCCCATGGACGGCAGCTTTCCGCTGGGCACCGCCGCCATCGAGAAGCGCAACCTGGCGCTGGAGATCCCGGTCTGGGAACCGGAGCTGTGCACCCAGTGCGGCAAGTGCCCCTTCGTCTGCCCGCACGGCGTGATCCGCGCCAAGCTGTTTCCAAAGGCCCTGCTCAGGGATGCGCCGCCGACCTTCAAGGCCGCGCCCGTGCTCGGCAAGGACTATCCGCAGGACATGGTGATGACCTACCAGGTCGCGCCCGAGGACTGCACGGGCTGCGGGCTGTGCGTCGACATCTGTCCCATCCGCGACAAGAGCAATGCCAGCCGCAAGGCGCTCAACATGGCGCCGCAGCCGCCGCTGCGCGAGGCCGAGCGCGCGAACTGGGACTTCTTCCTCTCGCTGCCCAGCCACGACCGGCGCGCGGTGAAGGAGAAGACCCTCAAGGGCGCGATGCTGTTCGATACCCTGTTCGAGTTCTCCGGTGCCTGCGAGGGCTGCGGCGAGACGCCCTACATCAAGCTCGCCAGCCAGCTCTTCGGCGACCGCATGGTGGTGGCCAATGCCACCGGCTGTTCGTCGATCTACGGCGGCAACCTGCCGACCACGCCCTGGACCACCAACGGCGAGGGCAGGGGGCCGGCCTGGAACAACTCCCTGTTCGAGGACAATGCCGAGTTCGGTCTGGGCCTGCGCCTGGCCATCGACAAGCAGCGCGAGTACGCCGCCGAGCGCCTGTATGCACTGCGCGATACGGTCGGTTCGGCGCTGGCCGATGCCATCCTGGGTGCCGACGAGCGGGACGAGGCCGGCATCCATGAGCAGCGTGAGCGCGTTCGTGAACTCAACGGGAAGCTGCAGGCCATCGACACTCCGGCCGCACGCGAACTGCTGGGCCTGTCCGAGAACCTCACGCGCAAGAGCGTGTGGATCATCGGCGGCGACGGCTGGGCCTACGACATCGGCTTCGGCGGCCTCGATCACGTGCTCGCCTCGGGCCAGGACGTGAACATCCTGGTGCTCGACACCGAGGTGTATTCCAACACCGGCGGGCAGACCTCCAAGGCCACGCCGCGCGGGGCGGTGGCGAAGTTCTCCGCCGGCGGCAAGCCCACGGCGAAGAAGGACCTGGCGCGCATCGCCATGAACTACGAACACGTCTACGTCGCCCACGTGGCCTACGGCGCCAAGGACGTGCAGACCCTGCGCGCCTTCCTGGATGCCGAGTCCTGGCACGGGCCCTCGCTGATCATCGCCTATTCGCCCTGCATCGCGCACGGCGTGGACCTGGCCAACAACCACCGCCAGCAGCAGCTTGCCGTGGACAGCGGCCACTGGCCGCTGTTGCGCTACGACCCGCGACAGGCCGAGGCGGGAAAAAACCCGCTGCACCTGGACTCGAAGCCGCCTTCCATCCCCTACCGCGAATTCGCGATGAGCGAGGCACGTTTCGCCATGCTGGCGCGCTCCAACCCGGAGGCCGCGAGCCGCCTGCTGGACGAGGCACAGGCGGAGGTCTCGGAGCGCTATCACCGCTACGAGCAGATCGCGGAACTGGCCTGGGCCTTCGACGACCCCTGGGCCGAGCCGACGGCAGACGACGCACACGGCGACGAAGCGGTCGCCGGGGAAGGAGAGGCAACATGAGCGGGATCGACCTGACGACGCGTTACCTCGGGCTCGCACTCGACCACCCGCTGGTACCCTCGGCCTCGCCGCTCAGCCGCTCGCTGGACAGTGCACGCCGCCTGGAGGACGCGGGTGCCGCGGCGCTGGTCATGCACTCGCTGTTCGAGGAGGCGGTGCATCACGAACAGGCCATGCAGGCGCGCTTCCTGCACCACCAGGAGATCGGTCATGCCGAGGCCGACAGTTTCCTGCCCCTGCCGACGAGCTATCTCAACGAGGTGGATGACTACCTGGAGACCTTGCAGGGCCTCAAGCGACATCTCTCCATCCCGATCATCGCGAGCCTCAACGGCATGACACCGGACGGCTGGGTGAGTCACGGACGCGAACTGGCCGAGGCCGGGGCGGATGCCCTGGAGCTGAATGTCTACTACGTCCCGGCGAACGTCGAGGAGTCCGGCACCGAGGTGGAGGCGCGCTACCTGCAGCTTCTGCGCGAACTCAAGGCCAGCGTCGACCTGCCGGTGACGATGAAGCTCTCCGCCCAGTTCTCCGCCCCCGGACATTTCATCCGCCAGCTCGAGGCGGCCGGCGCCGACGGGGTGTCGCTCTTCAATCGCTTCTACCAGCCGGACATCGACATCGAGACCCGCGAGGTGGTGCCGCGGCTGGAACTCTCCACCTCCGTCGAGTCGCTGCTGCGCATCCGCTGGCTGGCCATACTGCACGACCGGGTGGGGCTGTCGCTGGCGGCCACCGGCGGCTTTCATGGCGTGGAGGACGTGGTCAAGGCGCTGATGGCCGGCGCCGACGTGGTGCATCTGTGCAGCGCCCTGCTGCGTCATGGTCCGGACTACCTGCGCGAGGTCCTCGCCGGCCTGCGCCACTGGCTGGAACTGCACGAGTATGCGTCGGTGGCGCAGATCAAGGGCTGTGCCTGCCAGCGGCGGGCCATCGACCCGGCGGCCTTCGAGCGCGCCAACTACCTCGACGTGCTCGACAGCTACACCCCGGCCCCGGGCGTGCGGCGCTGAAGGAGGCCATATGAAAAAACCACGCATCAACTTCCTGGTGGACATCGCGGCCTTCGCCGCCTTCGTCTTCATGGCGGCCACCGGGGTGCTGCTGGTCTACACCCTGCCGCCGGGCAGCGGCCGCTGGGCGACGGTGTGGGGGCTCTCGCGTCACCAGTGGGGCGATGTACACCTGTGGCTGGCGGTGATCTTCCTCGCCATCGTCGCCCTGCACGTGGTGCTGCACTGGCGCTGGCTCGCCAGCATGATGAAGGGTGGTGCGCACCAGGCGCCGGGTTGGCGGCTGGTGCTGGGGCTGGTGAGTCTGCTCCTGATCATCGCCCTGGCCGTGGCGCCCTTCGTCACGGGGGTGGATGGCGGGGCGGTGATCGAACCGCGCGGGCCGTGGGGCGCGCGCTAGGGGTAGGGGTCGACGCTCAGGCCGAAGGCGTTGTCCCGGCACCAGTCGATGAAGTCGTCTGGCGCCAGCGGGCGATTGAAGTAAAAGCCCTGGGCGTAGTCGCAGTCCATGGCGCGCAGGGCCTGTGCCGTCCCCCGGTCTTCCACGCCCTCGGCGACCACATCCAGCCCGAGGCTGTGGGCCAGGTTGATGGTGGAGCGCACGATGATGAGATCCTGCTCGTCCTCCAGCATGCTGGACACGAAGGAACGGTCGATCTTCAGTGCGTGCAGAGGGAGGCGCTTGAGATAGGCCAGCGAGGAGTAGCCGGTACCGAAGTCGTCGATGGACAGGCGCACGCCGAAGGCGCCGATGCGCTGGATCTGCTCCAGCGCGCGGTCCGGGTCGCTCATCAGCGCGGTCTCGGTGATCTCGAGTTCCAGGCGTGAGGGGTCGGCCGGGTAGCGTTCGAAGAGTTCTTCCAGCCGGGTTCCGCAATTGTGGTCGAGCAGGTTGCGTACCGAGAGGTTGACGGAGACCGAGAGGTCCAGCCCGGCCTCGTGCCAGGCACGCAGCTGGATCAGCGCCTGGGTGACCACCTGCTCGGTGAGTGGCTGGATGAGGTCGCTCATC
This sequence comes from Chromatiales bacterium, assembly GCA_014762505.1. NCBI lineage: Bacteria > Pseudomonadati > Pseudomonadota > Gammaproteobacteria > Chromatiales > Chromatiales bacterium. The sequence continues at coordinate 18,551 of JABURS010000010.1, forward strand.
TCGGCGAGCGGGATGAAACGATCCGGCGGGATGATGCCCAGGCTGGGGTGATGCCAGCGCACCAGGGCCTCGCAGCCGATGATGCGCTGATGGGCGATATCGATCTTCGGCTGGTAGTGCAGCACGAGCTGGCCTTCGCGGATGGCCATGCCCAGCTCGCTCATCAGCGTGAGGCGCTCGGGGGTGTTGGCATCCAGTTCGGGCCGGTAGAGCGTGACCGCCACCGAGGTGCGTTTGGCGGCATACATGGCCACGTCCGCGCAACGCAGCAGGGCATGGCTGTCGGTGCCGTGTTCGGGATAGACCGCCACGCCGATGCTGCCACCGATCTCCAGGTTCATGCCGCCCGCCTGAAACGGCTGGCGCAGTGCGTCCACGACGGCCTCGGCCATGCGGGTCGCCTCGACGGCATCGTCGACGCGTGGCAGCAGGACGGCAAACTCGTCGCCACCCAGTCGGTAGCAGGAGGCAGACTGCCGATTCAGCGCCTGGCTGACACGCGGTCCGATGTGGCGCAGCAGGTCGTCACCGATCTTGTGTCCCAGGGTGTCGTTGACCTCCTTGAACCGGTCCAGGTCGAGCAGCAGCAGGGCCAGTTGCCGGCGTTCGTCATGCTGTCTCTCGATGGCGTCGCGGCAATCGTTGTGCAGGGCGGTACGGTTGAGCAGGCCGGTGAGCGGGTCGTGCAGTGCCTGGTAACGCAGGCCGTCGATATGCTGCACGTTGGCAATGGCCAGCGAGAGGGTGGTGCCGAGCGTACCCAGGGTGTCCAGGTCGGTTTCCTGTAACGGCATGGGTCCACGGAAGACCAGCGCCACCAGTCCCAGCATGTCACCGTGGGCGGCCAGCGGCAGCAGCGCGGCCGAGCGATAGCCGTCGGCGACGAGATGCTGCTTGATCTGGGGCTCGATACGCGAGTCGGCTTGGATATCCAGGCTCACCAGCAGCCGGCGTTCGCGTATGGCCAGTCCCGAGAGGGAGCCGTGTAGCGGCAGGGTGACACCGATGCCCCGCTCGACGGCGTTGAAGCCCCGCTCGTGCACCAGGCGCAGCGACTTTCTGTCCTCGCTCATGAGATAGAGTGCCACGTGCGGCGCCTGGCTCAGCCCGGTGAGCACGTCAACGGCCTCTTCGGCGATGCGACCGGTGTCGCGTATGCGGTGCAGCCGCATGGCCAGCCGGTTGATGAGTTCGAGCTGCTGGTTCTTTTGCTTCAGGGCCTGTTCGGACTCGCGCAGTGTCTGCTCCGAGCGCTTGCGCCGGGTGATGTCGCGCACGATGCCCTGCAGCAGCCGTTCGCCTTCGTAGTCGATGACACTCAGGCTCACCTCGGCGTCGAAGGTGCTGCCATCGCCCCGCTGGTGTTGCCATTCGAAGAACTGTGGTTCGCCCTTGTCCGCGGCCTGGATGTGTTCGCGGGCGCGCAGCGTGGATGGCTTGCCGTCCGGTTGTAGCGGTGGAGACAGCCTGTCCGGGTGAAGTCCGATGATCTCCTCGCGGCGCAGGCCGAACATGCTCAGTGCGCGCTGGTTGCAATCGATGATGCGGTCGCCCTTCATGATGAAGATGGTGTCGCCTGCCAGGTTGAACAGGGCGCTGTAACGCGAGAGGTTCTCGTGCAGCTCGTTGTCTATGTGGCGGCGTTCCAGTTCCAGGCCCGACCAGGCAGCGAAGACATGCAGGATGCGTACGACACGTTCCGGATTCTCGATGGGCTGATGGGTGATGCCGACCAGGATGCCCGCTGCCTGGTCCCGGGAATCGCGCAGGGCGATACCGACATAGCCCTCCACCTCGAGCTGTTTGAGCAGGTCGGCCTGCGGGAAGCGCTCACGCACCCCGTGCGGAATGATCAGTGTGGATTCCTGCAACGTGACGTCACAGGGAAGGTTGGGTAGCTCGTAGACCAGTTCGCCGCCCGACTTGCCATGCTGCGCCACGGCGAGGGTACGGATGCGTCTCGGGGTGCCGGCCTGCAGCGCACCGATGAAACACATGTCGAGTTTCAGGGCGCGGGCCAGGGTCGTGACCAGGTGTTCGAAGAAGCCGGGGCCGGAGGCAGCCGCCATTTTGCGGCTGAGATCGGCCAGCAGCTCCGTCTCCTCGCGGCTGATCCCGGCGCGATCCTGTCCCGGTGGCACCGTGTCGGTCATCCGGTCACCCGGGGGGTGGCAGGCAGTGCACAGGCGAGATGTGGGGGATGCGGGCACATGGCAACGATCATACGGGAAGAGGTGCTTTGGTTTGTAGTCCCGGGCGACAGTGTGCGAGTCGGTTTGGCATATCAGGAACTGCTGATGCGCAAGTGGATGATATGCAAGGCCTTCCGCCGGACCGCGGGTTTTGTCAATTGCCGGTTACGGGTGTAGATTCCGAACAGGGCAGTCGTCGGGGAGCGATGGATGATGGGCGCACAAAGATGGTCGGTTGTCTTGCTCATGCTGTTCGGCATGTCGGCGTCATGGGCGCAGACCATCGAGCTCCCGGTCAGGGACCGGGTGATGGCCCGGGCCGACTACCAGGCCGGCGAAAAGGGCCGCCCCGCCGTCCTCATCCTGCATGGCTTCCTGCAGACACGGGAGTTTTCCACCGTTCGCCGCCTGGGCGAGGCCGTCCACGAACGGGGTTACAGCGTGCTTTCCCCCACCCTGAGCCTGGGCATCGATGCGCGCCTGCAGAGCCTGCCCTGCGAGGCCATCCACACCCATGACATGGCGCAGTCCGTACAGGAGCTCGGGCTATGGGTGGAGTGGCTGGTGGCGCAGGGCCATGAGCATATCGTCCTCGTCGGGCACAGTGCCGGCAGTGCCACGCAGGTGGCCTATCTCGACGCTACGCCGCACCCGGCGGTCAGGCAGGCCATACTCCTGAGCCTGGTGGCCTTCGGGCCCGGGCCGCTGTCCTTCGAGACCGAGGCCCATGCCGAGGCGGCCCGGGCGGCACTGGCCGAGGGTGGCGCCACGGTAGGGGAATACGCCATGGCCTTCTGCCGCCAGTACCCGGCCACCCCGGCCAGCTTTCTCTCCTACTACGACTGGTCGCGCGCGCGGATCGGCGCGGCGCTGGGTCGAACGCGGATCCCCGTGCAGATCGTCATCGGTTCCGCCGACCAGCGCATGACGTCCGAGTGGGTGCGCATCATGCAGGACTCGCCGGCCGAACTGGTCGTGATCGAGGGGGCCAATCACTTCTTCCATGATGTCGCCGAGTTCGACCTGCTGGACGTGGTCGAGGGGTTGCTGCCGTGAGTGGACGACAGTGCCAGTACCGCGGAGCTGGAGCGGCGGCGTGCTGAAGCGCCTTCTTCGGCCCATCTCCCTGTCCGCCTATGCGGGCATCTACATCGTCCTCACGCTGGGGCTTTTCACCCTGCTGGGCTGGTTTACGCTCGAGCAGCTGGAGCGGGCCGACCGGGACATCCGCTCGGTGCAGCGCGAGGCGGCCGCGGAGGAGTTCGCCCAGGCCCTGCAGCAGGCGGCGCTGCGGGTCCGCACCGAGGCCCGCGGACTGGCCGAGTGGGACGAGGTGCGTCAGCAGCTGGCCGAGACCACCTACTACGCCTACTGGCGTGGCTACCGCATGCTCAAGTCGGATCTGCTGTCCGGTCATACCGAATCGGCGCATCTCTACGATGCAAGCGGCAATGGCCTGGTGGCACTGGGTGATACGGGCATGCCGCGGCAGATCGAGGGCCCCAATCCCCGGGTGACGCGGGAGGATGGGGCGTTGCACCTGTACGTCTTCGAGCCGGTGCACGGCGGCAGTGGCGGCGCGGTCATCGGTTATGTCGGTCTGAAAAAGGCCTTTGTGCCGTGGTTCATCGAGTCGAGCCGTTTCCACTACCTGGACGAGGGCAGCCTCGCGTTTTCCCTCCCCGAAGGCGGCCAGGTCGAGCTGGAGGAACTGGTCTCGCTGACGGACTATGCCCTGCGCCCCAACCCCCAGGCCGATGCCGTGCGCGGCGTGATGGAGACGGCGGTGGTGCGTCTGGCACTGACCATCAGCGTGCTGGCCGTGCTGTTCTACGTGATGCAGGCCCTGCTGCTGGCCCTGCCGCTGCGTCGCCTGACGCGTGACATCGACCAGATGAAGCACGCCGCCCGACCCATGAAGATGCAGCACGGCGATACCTTCCTGCCGATTGCCGAGCTGGAAAAGGTGCGCCATTCGCTCACGGAGTATCAGCAGAAACTGAGCGAGGTGCACAGCCACCTCGATGAGAAGAACAAGACGCTCTGGGAGATGGCGCACCACGACCCGCTGACCGGGTCCTACAACCGGCGCGCCTTCGATCTCGACTGGGCCAAGCTCAACGACGTGATCAGTGGACGGCGCATCGAGGTGGCCTTCCTGTTGTTCGACTGCAACCACTTCAAGGCGATCAACGACACCTACGGTCACCAGGTGGGGGACGAGGTCATCCGCGTGCTGGCCCAGTGCATCACCGAGGGCCTGCGCAAGGGCGACCGGCTGTACCGGCTCGGTGGCGACGAGTTCGCGACCATGCTGCTCAACTGCGGCGAGCAGGATGCGCGCCGGGTGGCCGAGCGCTGTGCCGAGCGGGTGAAGGCGCATGACTTCTCGGCCCTGGGTATCAAGGAGCCCGTGCGCCTGAGCATCGGGGTGTCGCTGTCTGCCGGCGGGGATGGCGCCAGCCTGGATGCGCTGCACTGGCAGGCGGATATCGCGATGTACCGTGCCAAGCGCCCCGATTCGCCGCCGATCCAGTTCTATCGCGAGGACATGGGTGACGGGGCTGATGCCCTGGTCTCCAACCAGGTGGCCAGCGCGGTCTACGACGTGCTGCGCCACGGGCGCGACATCGAGATGCACTACCAGCCCATCATCGACACCGCCACCGGCGAGACCGAGTATTTCGAGGCCCTGGCGCGTATCCGTCACGGCGAGGCGCTGCTGATGCCGGGCAGCTTCCTGCCGGTGATCGAGGCCCGCCGGCTGGAGCTGGAATTCGATGCGGCCGTGCTCGACGCCATCCTCGCCGACCTGGCGGCCGGGCTGATTCCCTCCGGTACCGGCGTGGCCATCAACCTCTCGGGGCACAGCGTGGTGAGTCCGCGCGTGCTCGACCGCCTGGCGGCCTTCGCGTCGTATCGCGCCGACTACAACCTCGTGCTCGAGGTCACCGAGACGGCGCTGATCCGCCAGCTCGAGCCGGCCACGCGCAACCTGCGCCTGGCGCAGGAGCAGGGCTTTCGCGTGGCGCTGGACGACTTCGGCAGCGGTTATTCCTCGCTGCGCTATCTCGGCGACATGCCGGTGGATGTGGTCAAGTTCGACATCACCATGATCGAGCAGATGGCACGGGGTGGTGAACGCCGGCGCATGATGGAGCGCATCGCGCGCCTCATCACCGAGGCGGGCTATCGCCTGGTGGCTGAGGGCATCGAGACCGAGGCGGTCTTCGAGAGTATCCGGGCCGCCGGGTTCCACGCCGCCCAGGGCTACCTCATCGGCCGGCCGGGGCGACCGCCGCAGCGGGGAAGGGTGAAGGGTGAAGGGTGAAGGGTGAAGGGTGAAGGGTGAAGGGTGAAGGGTGAAGGGTGAAGGGTGAAGGGTGAAGGGTGAAGGTCCGGGAAGGACCAGGTGCAGGGCATCACAGGGGGGATAACGAAAAAGGGGTCAGGCATGGCCTGACCCCTCGATGCGCATTGGTGGGCGGTACTGGGATCGAACCAGTGACCCCTGCCGTGTGAAGGCAGTGCTCTACCGCTGAGCTAACCGCCCCCGATGCGCAAGGCGGACATTCTATGAAGCGGTCCCGGGGGCGTCAACCTTTAATGCGGGGCGTCCTCATCCCCCGCCCAGCAGGGCATCGCGCAGGCGGTCGGAGAGCGGCCGCTCTCCGAGCCAGATGCCGAGGTAGGTGCGGGCGAAGTCCTCGCCCTCGATGCGGATCAGTGCCGTGTCGTTCAGCGCGAGCTCGGTGCCCGCGCCGGGCGCATAGCACAGGCGGTAGCGGTCGCCTTCGGCCACGTCGCGATAGGCCGCATGCAGGGCGTCGATGCGCGGGCGCAGCGGGGTGAGTTCCTCGTGCTGGCGGGCGAGGATGCGCTCGGCGGCCAGGACGAACTTGTCGCGGTCGAGCCCGACGCGGTAGACGAGCTCCAGGCAGGCAGGGGCGCCGCTCGCGAGCAGCTCGGGGGCGGGGGTCTGCGCGGGGCCATACAGGGCCGCGTCGTAGACGTGGATGAGGCGGGCGTAGTACACATCGCCCGTGCCCTTGAGCTCCAGCACGGTATCGCCGACCGCCTGCGTCGGGAGGAACACCCCGGTATCGGCCCGGGTGTTGCCCGCCATCCCCAGCAGCACCAGCAAGAGGACGAGGCGCCTCATGTCCCGGCCCCCGCCTGCATGATCTCCACGGTATTGCCCTCGCTGTCCTGGATGTAGACCGAGCGGGTGCCGTCGCGGTGGGTGGTGAGGGCGCCGAAGCGGGCGGCATCCGGGTGGGAGAGCGCAAGATGCGGCGGGTGTTCGGCCGGTATCACCAGGGCGAGGTGGATGTTCGCCAGGCGCAGCAGGGCCCAGGTGGGGTCGCGATAGACCACCTCCAGGCGGAAGTGCTGGCGATACCAGTCCAGCGCGCGGTCCAGGTCCTCGACCTGGATGGCGACGTGGTGCAGGGCGTCGAGTGCGGGCATGCCTCAGCCTCCGGGTTTCTGGAAGAACAGGGTCACCTCGCCCAGGCGGATGCCGAACTTGCGCATGGTCGCCCGGTTGACCAGCACCCCGTCCTCGTGCAGGAACATCCAGTCGTCGAAGTGCACCTGGTAGGTCTTGCCATCCACCTCGAGCGCCAGGGTGTAGCGCCAGTTCAGTGCCTGGCCGTAGGCGATGCCCTCGGCCGTGCCCACCACGTCGTCGGCGCGGCCCTCGTAGCGGTGTGCGTCGAGCCGGCGGATGCGCCAGATGCGCTGGCTCTCCTCGCCGTCCCGCCAGTGGAAGTCCTCGGTGAGCACCAGCTCGTCGCCCTGCATCTCGCCACGGATGTCGACCGTGAACTGGCGTTTCACCTCGCCGTTGCGTCCCTGGAAGATGCCCCAGGCACGTGTCTCGCCCAGGAAGTAGTCCTCCAGGACGAATTCGGGCGTGGTGCCGGCGTAACGCTCGGGGTTCACGCTACAGCCCGTCAGGAGCAACAGCAGCAGGACGGCGAGCCCTGCCAGGGTGTGTGGATGGCGCATGGGAATCCTCCGGCGTGGGGTTGTCGGTATCGAGCCGCGGCAGGCGCCAGGCCAGTGCGCCTGCCGCCAGCTTGAAGAAGATGGGCAGCCCGCCGTAGAGCAGGCCCAGGGCCAGCGAGGGTTCCGGTCCGGCCTCGGGGTCGAGCCCGGCCAGCGCCAGCAGCGGGAAGGCGATGCCCACGGCCAGGGCCAGGGCGAGCTTGGTGACCATGCCCCAGAGTCCGAACCAGGCGCCGGCCCGGGGGGCGCCGTCGCGGGCCTGGCGGCGCATGGCGAGGTCGGCCTGGATGGAGGCTGGCAGGGCGAGGTCGGCGCCGAGGCCCAGCCCGGAGACCAGGCAGATGACGAGGAACAGGCCGGCATCCCCGGGCCCCAGCCAGGGCACGGCAAGAAAGGCCAGCGAGGCGACCAGCATGGAGGCGGCCCAGGCGCGCGCCTTGTCGATGCGCCGGGCGAGCCAGAGCCAGGCCGGCAGGGCCAGTACACCGCTGACGAAATAGGCCGCGAGCAGGCCGCCGGTCCAGCCCGGGGCCTGCAGGTTGTGGGTGACGAAGAGCAGGAACAGGGTGGCCGGCAGGCCGTTGGCGATGCCGTTGAGGAGATAGGCCAGCAGCAGGCGGCGTCCGTGCGTGTCGCGGCGCAGGGCCTGGAAGAGGGTGCGCCAGCCCCGCGTGGCGGTGGCCGGGCTGTGCAGGCGGGGCGCCGGCGGGACACGCCAGAGGGCGATGGCCACGGCCAGCGGCAGCAGCCACCACAGCAGGCCGGCGAACCGGGCCAGCGTGGCCCCTGCGTCCCCGGCGATACCGAATGCGGCGGGCAGGGCCACGGCCGCCAGGGTACCGAGGATCATGGCCCCTTCGCGCCAGGCGGCCAGCCGGCTGCGCTGATGATAGCGGTCCGGGCCCTGCGGCAGTTCCGCCCCCCAGGCACCGTAGGGCACGCTGATGAGCGTCCAGCCGAGGTAGGCCACCAGCGTCCAGCCGAGCAGGTAGAGCCCGCCCGGGCTGCCGTCCGGGCGAAACAGCGACTCGATGCCGAGCAGCAGCAGGGGCACGCCCAGGGCGATGAAGGCCTTGCGCCCCAGGGCATGCCCCCGGTCGCTGAGCAGGCCGATGAGCGGGTCGCTCAGCACGTCGAGGCTGCGGGCGAGCAGCAGCACCAGGCCTACCAGGGCCAGGGGCAGGCCCAGGTCCTCGGCGTAGAAGGTGGGCAGGTAGACATAGAGCGGCAGGCCCAGCAGGGCCAGGGGCAGGCCCGGCAGGCCGTAGGCGACCAGGACTGTGCCGCGCAGCGCCATGTGGCCTCAGTCGCCGGTCCGGGCCAGCGCCACCTGCATGACGTTGGTGCGGCCCAGGCGGAAGCCGGCCTCGCAGTAGGCGAGGTAGTAGTGCCACAGACGCAGGAAGCGCTCGTCGTAGCCAAGCCCGCGGATGCGGTCCTGCTGTGCCGTCACCGCCTCGTCCCAGCGGCGCAGGGTGAGGGCGTAGTCGTGGCCGTAGAAGTCGCGCGAGACGGTCTCCAGGCCCACGGCGGCCGCCTCGCGGTCGAAGGCCGCGACACTGGGCAGCATGCCGCCGGGAAAGATGTAGCGCTGGATGAAGTCCGGCCGGCGGCAGTAGTCGTGATAGCGCGCCTCGTCGATGGTGATGACCTGCAGGGCCGCGCGACCGCCGGGTTTGAGGCGGTGCGCGAGGGTGTCGAAATAGGTCGGCCAGTAGGCCTCGCCGACGGCCTCGAACATCTCGATGGAGACGATGTGGTCGAAGCGCTGGTGCAGGTGGCGGTAGTCCCGCAGCTCCAGACTGACGCGGTCTTCCAGGCCTTCCTCGCGCACCCGGCGCCTGGCCCAGGCCAGCTGCTCGCGCGACAGGGTGATGCCGGTGACGCGAAAGCCCTGGCGGGCGGCGTGGCAGGCAAAGCCGCCCCAGCCGCAGCCGATCTCGAGGATGTGGTCGCCGGGACGGGCGTCGAGGCGGTCCAGCATGGTCTGGTACTTGCGTGCCTGGGCCTCGGCCAGCGGTTCGTCGGGGCGGGCGAACACGGCAGCCGAGTAGGTCATGGTCGGGTCCAGCCACAGCCGGTAGAAGTCGTTGCCGAGGTCGTAGTGGAAGGCGATGTTGCGGCGGCTGCCCGCGAGGCTGTTGGCGTTGAACAGGTGGCGCAGGCGGTCGGTCAGCCGCGCGGCGAGCCGGCCCTGCGCCAGGCCGGCGAGCTGCGGCTGGTTGAGGGCCAGCAGCTGCAGCGTATCGGCCAGGTCGTCGGCCTCCCAGTCGCCGGCCATATAGCCCTCGGCCAGGCCCAGCGCACCGCGCAGCAGGACGCGACGGGTCAATGCCAGCGGTCGGTTGAGCTGCAGGTGTGCGGTGGGGCCGGGGTGGCGTTCGCCCAGCAGGTGGCGACTGCCGTCCGCAAGGCGCAGGTCCAGCTGTCCGGTCTGGATGCGCGCCAGGGCCGCCAGCAGGGGGCGGGCGGAAAGCGGGGGTTGTCCGGGGCGCGGGCCGGCCTGTGCCAGGCGCGAGCGGTCGACCTGTTCGTATGACATCAGCTGATCTCCTGTGCCGGTGGCTCGGGTTTGCGGTGAAAGCGCGCACCCTTGAGCCGGATCTTGAGTGCCTGCCAGTGGATGAGGGCCATGACCTTGAAGGTGAGAAAGGGAATGGAGATGGCCGCGCGCAGCAGCTCGGCCGTGGTAAAGGGGCGGCGTTCGCCCACCTGGGCGGCGGTCAGCATCAGCGACATCCCGCCGTCATCCTGCGGCGCGAACTCGCGGATCACCACCTGCAGGGTCTCCTCCGGTTCGCCAAGGCGGAAGTGATAACGCGCCTGCATGCCGATGAAGGGCGAGACGTGGAAGTGCTTGTCGCGCTGCTGGCGCACCGGCCAGGCCATGGGCCGACCCTGCTCGTGCAGCAGGTAGCCGTGCTTCTCGCCGAAGGTGTTGCGCACCTCGCAGAGCACGGCGCGCAGCTGCCCGTCGCGGCCATGGCAGTACCACAGCGCCAGCGGGTTGAAGACATAGCCCAGCACGCGCGGGAAGCACAGCAGGGTAATGCGCCCACCCTCGAGGTCGATGCCGTGGTCGGCGAGGATGCGCTCGATCCAGGGGCGCAGCGGCGAGCCGTCGCGCGGGCCGTGATCGCGGTCGTAGACGGCGAACAGGTTGGGCCGGTTGTGGGCAAACAGCCGGGAGCCGGCCGCCGCCTCGTCCAGCCGGTCGATGTCCAGCAGCAGCGAATAGACCCGGTAGGCGAAGCGGTAGCGCACCGGAAACAGGCGCCGGTGCATCACCTCGCCGCGGTAGAGGCTGGCGGCCGGGGTGTTCAAGAGGCCACCGCCTCGGGCACGGCGGCCGGCAGGGGGGTGTCCTGCCCGGTCTCGAGCCAGGGCGCCGTGATGCCGAAGCCTTTCTGTACCAGCTCCACCGAGCTGCGCAAGGCATCCTCGTGAAAGCCGTAGCCGGCATAGCTGCCCGTGAACCACAGCCGGTCGACACCCTGAATACAGCGCAGCTGCTGCTGGGCGCGCAGGGCCTGCAGGTCGAACACCGGGTGATGGTAGGTCATCTCCTCGATCACGCTGCCCGTGGCCGGTTCACGCAGGGGATTCAGGCTCACGAACAGGTCCGGCACGCCCGCCTCCAGCCGGTGCAGGCGGTTCATCCAGTAGCTCACCGAGACGCGGTCGCCGCCGCGTCCGCCCTCGGCCAGGTAGTTCCAGGAGGACCAGACCTTGCGTCGCCGCGGCATCAGCCGGGCGTCCGTGTGCAGCAGGGCATGATTGGCCTGGTAGCGGAAGGCGCCGAGCACCGCCGTCTCGGCAATGCTCGGGCGCTCGATCAGGGCCAGGGCCTCGTCGGCGTGACAGGCCAGCACGATCTCGTCGAAGCGGTGCAGCTTGTCGTCGGCAGTGCGTACCCAGGGACCGGTGTCGGCCCGGCCGACGCGGATGGCCGGGCGATCGCTGTGTGCCTCGGGGCCGATGTCATGCAGCAGCCGGTTGACGTACTCGCGCGCGCCGCCGGTGACCGTGCGCCACTGGGGGCGGTTCTTCAGGTCCAGCAGACCGTGGTTGCGGAAGAACTGCAGGAAGCTGGTGGCCGGGAACTCGGCCATGGTGTGCGTCGGGCAGGACCAGATCGCCGCGGCCATGGGCAGCAGGTAGTGGTCGCGCAGGCGGCGGCCGAAGCGGCCGCGCCGGAGGTATTCGCCCAGGTTCAGGTGGTCCGCGTCCCCCGTTTCCAGCGAGCGCTTGGCCAGGCGGTTGAAGCGCAGGATGTCGGCCAGCATGCCCCAGTAGGGCGGGCTGGCCAGCTGGCGGCGCTGGGCGAACAGGGTGTCGAGGCTGGAACCCGCGTATTCCAGGCGGCCGTCGGCGATGGAGGCGGCGAAGGACATGTCCGTGGCCTGGGTCGGCAGGCCCAGGTGGGCAAACAGGCCGGTGAGGTGCGGGTAGTTGCGCTCGTTGTACACCACGAAACCGGTATCGATGCCCTGCGGGCCCAGCGGGGTGTCCACGGTCACCGTGTGGGTGTGGCCGCCGAAGTAGCGGTTGCGCTCGAACAGCGTCACGCGGTGCTCGCGGGCGAGCAGCCAGGCGGCGGACAGGCCGGCGATACCGGCGCCGATGACGGCGATGTGCTTGCGGCTCATGCGGGACTCCTTTTGCGGTCTGGTAATCTTATACAAGAGTTGTACAATATTGGCAACCCGCAATCTGCCGGACACCGTCCGGATGGAGAACCGTCATGCCGATCCGTTACTTTCTGCTGCTCGCCGTGCTGCTGGCCGGTGGCCTGCCCCCGGTCCAGGCCGGCTGCCCCGATACCCTGGATTTCCATCTGCGCCCGCTGGCCGGGGAGACCCCGGTGCATCTCTGCGAGGCCTATGCCGGCCAGGTGGTGCTGATCGTGAACACGGCCAGCAAGTGCGCCTACACGCCACAGTACGAGGGGCTTGAAAAGTTGTACGCTGAGTACAAGGACAGGGGGCTGGTCGTGCTGGGATTCCCCTCCAACGACTTCGGCAACCAGGAGCCGGGCGACGAGGCGGCCATCCAGGGCTTCTGCCGCATGACCTATGGCGTGCAGTTCCCCATGTTCGAGAAGACCCATGCCGCCGAGCGCAACGCCGACCCGCTCTACCGCCTGCTCGGCGAGCGGGCCGGGGAGTACCCGCGCTGGAACTTCCACAAGTACCTGCTGGATCGCGAGGGCCGCCTGATCGGCAGTTTCGCCAGCCAGGTGGGTCCGGAGGACCCACGCCTGCGCCGCGCCATCGAGGAGGCCCTGTGATGACGGATGTCGCAATGAAGGACGCGCTGCAGCGCGAGGCGGGAAAGGCCGAGGTGGTGGTGTTCCGCTCCGGGCTGACGGATACCCGCGCGCTGGGCGAGTGGCTCACGGCCGCAGGTGTGGCGCATGCCTTTGTCGACATGCCCATGGGGGAGGCGGGCGAGCGTGCCCGGTTCCACGCGCTGCGGGAGCTGACGGGCTGGCCGATGCTGCCCATGGTGTTTCATAACGGGGACTTCGTCGGCGGGGAGCGGGAGCTGCGCGCGCGCCTGGCGCCGGCAGATGCATCACGGGCCGAGGCGCCCTGGCCGGGCGTCACGCAGGCCTGGCTGCGGGGGCTGGGCTACGGCGGGCTCATCCCCTTCGTCGCCGCGGCGGTGGCCCTGGGGGTCTGGCCGGCCGGCCAGGGACTGCTGCTGCCGGCCCTGCTGGGCTACGCGGCGGTGATCCTGTGTTTTCTCGGTGCCGTGCACTGGGGGCGGGTGCTGGCCGCGCCCGGGCGGTCCGATGCCGTCATCCTTCTGGCCTGGGGTGTCACCCCGTCGATCCTCGCCTGGTGTGCGCTGCTGCTGCCGGCAGCCTACGGGCTTGCGGCCTTCATCCTGTTATTCGCCCTGGCCCTGGCGGTGGACCATCGCCTGCTCGGCGCCGGCCATAGCGCCTACCTCTCCCTGCGCCGTCGCCTCACGGCCGTGGTGGCGGGGGTGCTGGCGGTGGCCTGGCTGCTGGTGGGGTGAAGTCGCGAGTCGCGTAGGAGCGCCTTTTCTCTGTGACCCCTGTGGCTCCCGGTCTTTTACTCCTCTCTCCTTACCGCCTCACTCCTCACGCCCCAGACAGATCCCGTCGCGGCAGCGGCGGGTGTAGCGCCAACGGGCGAAGCGGCGGTAGAGGAGATCGATGAGGGGCAGGAGGTGCAGGGCGCTGACGAGCCGGGCCAGCCAGCGATAGCCCGGCAGCTCGCGCCAGATGGCGGCGAAGGCCCAGGCACCGCTGACCAGCCGGCCCTCGGCATCCAGGGCGTGCAGCCGGCGCATGGCCTGCTCGGGCGTCACCTCATGGGCCTCCAGGGGCGTGGGGTCGGCGGCGATGTCCAGCCAGTGTACGCGGCCGTCGCGGTCGAGACGCCGGTAATGCGCGACTTCGCGCCGGCAGAGGGGACAGCTGCCGTCGTAGAACATGGTGGTCCGGGTGGCGGGGCGGTTCATGTGCGCTCGTCGCGGTTCGCGAAGTGGTCGCGGATGTGGCGAATGGCGGTGGGGGTGTCGGTGCCCAGCGCCACGGCCCCGGCGCGGGTGATGGCATCGGCCGCGAGCACGGCGCTCTGGCCGCCGACGAAGACCGGGCCGTCCGTGGCCGCCACCAGGGCGCCCAGGTCGCGGCCGAAGCGGCTGTCCGTCTGGCCGGTCGAGCCGGACAGCAGTACGCCGTCGCAGCCGCTGCGCGGTGCGGCCGCCGCAAGGTCGTCCAGCGGCATGTCGGCACCCAGGATGACGAAACCCAGACCGTGGGCGCTGGCGGCCAGGCAGAACAGCAGCAGCCCCAGTTCATGGTGCTCGCCCGGCAGGCAGGCGGCCAGCAGGCGTGGGCGGGGGTTGCGCGTGGCCAGGTGATGCAGGCGCGCGCCGAGCTTGTTGCGCATGTAGGTGCCGAAGAAGTGCTCCTCGGCGATGCCGCCGGGCTGGTCGCGCCAGCGTTCGCCGAGTTCGCGCAGCAACGGGATGATGAGGTGATCGGTGACCACGTCCACCGGGTACAGCGACAGGGCCTCGTTGTAGCTGGCGTCCAGGGCCGCCTCGTCGAAGCGGGTAATGGCCCGGAGCATGCGCTCACGATGCGCGCGCCAGGTATCGGGCAGTCCCTCCTCCTCGACCGGTTCGCTGGCGAGCCGGGCAGGCACCCGGCTGATGGGCACGCCCCGGTTCACCAGGTCGACGACATGATTGATGAGGTCGATGTCGGCCTGGGTATAGAGGCGATGCCCCTTGGGGGTGCGATGGGGTGCGATCAGGCCGTAGCGACGCTCCCAGGCGCGGAGCGTCACGGCGTTCACACCGGTCAGCTGGGAGACCGTGCGAATCGGGAACAGGCCTTCCTGCTGCAGGTCGGCCTCGTCCCGGCCAGGGGATGCGGATATCGAGGTCATGGCAATCTTGTACAAGTCTTGTATGATGATTCTATGCCAAAACCATGCAGTCTGTACAACAGCGGGGGAACGAAACATGTCTGAGACACGCGTGGCCTGGGTGACCGGGGCGAGCGGCGGCATCGGCCGTGCCCTGTCGTTGCGCCTGGCAGGGCAGGGCTGGCAGGTGGCCGCCTCCGCCCGGGGAGAGGAAAAACTCCGCGAACTGGCGGCGCAGGCGGACGGCCGCGTGCAGGTGCATCCGCTGGACGTGACGGATGCCGCGGCCACCGAGGCCGTGGTGGCCGCGATCGAAGAGCAGCACGGCCCCATCGAGCTGGCCGTGCTCAACGCCGGCGACTACCAGCCCATGCCGGCCGACGCGTTCGATGCCGAGCTGTGTCACCGGCTGATGACGGTGAACTACCTCGGCGTGGTGCACGGCCTGGCCGCCCTGCTGCGGCGCATGCGTGCGCGTGGGCGCGGCGAGATCCTCATCATGGCCAGCGTGGCCGGTTATCGCGGCCTGCCGCTGGCCGCGCCCTACGGTGCCACCAAGGCCGCGCTCATCAACCTGGCCGAGTCGCTGCGCGCAGAGCTCGGTCACGCCGGGGTGGTGATACGCGTGGTCAATCCGGGCTTCGTGCGTACCGATCTCACGGCACAGAACGACTTTCGCATGCCGGCACTCATGCCGGTGGAGGCGGCGGCCGAGGCGATCGTCGCCGCCATCGGCGGGCGCAGCTTCGAGATCACCTTCCCCAAGCGCTTCACCTATGTATTGAAGGTCCTGCGCATGCTGCCCTATGCGCTCTACTTTCCGCTTGTCCGTCGCATGACGGGGCAGGGGTGAGGGCATGTCCAGCCAGCGACTGCAGCGTTATGCCGATTTCTTCGAGCAGCTGACGCCCGAGGCACTGGATGCCCTTGACCGCGTCCTGACCGGGGACGCCCGATTCAAGGACCCGTTCAACGACGTGCACGGCCTGCCCGCCATCCGCCGCATCTTCGCCCACATGTACGCGGTGACGGAGGCCCCGCGCTTCACGGTGCTGGGCATGGCGGAATCGGCCGATACCGGCTACCTGCACTGGGAGATGCAGTTCGCCCTGCGGCGCCGGCCGGCACGCATCTGGCGCATCGAGGGCATGAGCCGGCTGTGCTTTGCCGAAGACGGGCGGGTACGTGAGCACGTGGACTTCTGGGACCCGCTGGAATCCCTGCTCGCGCGCCTGCCGCTCGTCGGCGCCCTGTTCCGGCTGCCGGTGCGCCTGTTGCGCACGCCGCAGGCCTGAATGTGGCAGGACTGTGTCGGCTCGCCCCGGCGACTGGTCTGCATGGCCGCTCTCGGCTAGTCTGGCCTCACAGAATGAAGAAGGCGGGCCATGAGGGCCCCCAGACTACGCGAATGCACCCCGTGCCCAGAGAGATGACAGATGATTCCGGTGTCCGCCTGCCCGGTGTTGAGGTGCCGGTGGCCCATGTCGGCTATTGCTGCCGTGACGATGCCACGCTCGCCACGCTGGCCCTGCAGGGGGACGTGGAACGCCTGACCGGCCTGCCTGCCGCGCGCCTGCTTGGGGAGCCGGCACTCTGGCTCGAGCGTGTCCATCCCGACGATCGTGCCCTGCTGCATGCCGCCCGTGCAGCCGCCGATGCCGGGGCACTGACGAGCTGTGAATACCGTTTTCTGCATGCCTGCGGCGACTACCTCTGGCTGCGGGATGAGTTTCTGCGCGAGACAGACCCGGTGCATGGCAGGGTGCTGCGCGGCTGGCGTGGTGATATCACCCGGGCGGTGCGCAGCGAGGCCCTGCTCGCCAAGCTCAACCGTGCCCTGGAGACGCGCCGCCACTGCGATGCGGTGCTGGTGGCGGCCGACGACGAACAGCAGCTGCTGCGCGATTACTGCACCAGCATCGTCGATCAGGGCGGTTATCGCCTGGCCTGGATCGGCTTTGCGAAGGATGAGGCCGAGCGGCGCGTGCAGCCGGTGGCCGCCGCGGGCTTCGAGGCCGGCTACATGGACGGGCTGCGGATCACCTGGGATGCGGACGATCCGCGGGGGCGCGGGCCGACGGGCACGGCGGTGCGCGAGCGACGGCCGGTCATAGTGCGCGACATCCTGCGCGATCCCCGTTTCGAACCCTGGCGGGACCAGGCACTCAAGCGGGGCTACCAGTCCTCCATCGCCCTGCCGTTGATCCTCGGTACCGGGCTGCCCGGCGTGCTCAACATCTATGCCGACGAACCGGACGCCTTCGATCACGAGGAGGCGCGCCTGCTGCGCGAGGTGGCCGACGACCTCGCCTTCGGCCTCGAGTCGATGCGGGCGCGTCGCGCGCGCGAGCTTGCGGAGGAGGCCCTGCGCCGCAGCGAGGAGCGCTTCCGCGAGCTGGTCGGTGCCATTCCGCACGGCGTGCAGGAATCAGACCTCGAAGGGCGCATCACCTATTCCAACGTCGCCATGCATCGCATCCTCGGGGTGGAGCCCGGAAGCCTGGTGGGGCATTACATCTGGGACTTTCATGCCCCGGAAGAGCAGACGCAACTCAAGGCGCATCTCGCCCGGCTGGTCACCGAACTGCCGGAACCGACACCCTATTACGGGCGCAATTTCACCCCGGCAGGCGAGCCGGTGGACCTGCAGGTGGACTGGACCTACAAGCACAACGACCAGGGCGAGCTGACCGGTTTCATCTCCGTGATCACCGATATCACCGAGCGCAAGCGCTCGCAGGAACAGCTCAATCACCTGGCGCATCACGACCCGCTCACCGGGCTGCCCAATCGTTTGCTGTTCAACGACCGCCTGGAAACGGCCGTGGCCCACGCCCAGCGCGAGCAGTACGAGCTCGCGGTACTGTTCATCGACATCGATCACTTCAAGAACATCAACGACAGCCTGGGGCATCCGGTGGGCGACCGCTTTCTGCGCCTGGTGGCCGAGCGCATCATCGCGGCCTTGCGCGCCAGCGACACGCTCGCGCGCCTGGGCGGCGACGAATTCATCGTCATGCTCGACGAGATCCGCGGCCCGCACGATGCGGGTGTGCTGGCCAGCAAGCTGCGCGACTGTTTCCTCGAGCCCTTCGTGGTGGACGAACACGTGCTGCATCTGACCGTGAGTATCGGTATCAGCCTGTTCCCGCGCGATGGCAGGGATGCCGCCACGCTGGTGCGCAATGCCGATGCAGCGATGTATCGCGCCAAGGACGAGGGGCGCAACGATTTCCGTTTCTACACCAGCGATCTCACCGAGTCGGTATTCGAACGCCTGACGATGGAGTCGGCGTTACGCGGTGCACTGGAACGCAACGAACTCCGGATCCATTATCAACCGCAGGTCAACCTTCGAACCGGAGCCGTGGTCGGTGCTGAGGCCTTGCTGCGCTGGCAGCGACCGGAAGGCATGGTGTCGCCCGCGGCCTTCATCCCGCTGGCGGAAGAGTCGGGCCTCATCATCCCGATTGGCGAGTGGGTGCTGGAGACGGCCGCCATGCAGATGCAGCGCTGGCTGGACAGCGGTATGAGGCTGGAGCGTATGGCGGTGAACATCGCGGCCAGCCAGATCCAGCGTGCCCCGCTGGCGAAGATGGTCCGCAGGGCGCTGGAAGGCAGTGGCCTGTCACCCGGGATGCTGGAGCTCGAGATAACGGAGAGCTCGATCATGCACGGTACCGAGCGCAACTTCGCCGTGCTCGACGAACTGAAGTCGCTGGGCGTGCGCCTGGCCATCGATGACTTCGGGACGGGCTATTCCTCCCTGGGTTACCTCAAGCGCATGCCCATCGACAAGCTGAAGATCGACCAGTCCTTCGTCTTCGAGGTACCCGACAATGCCAACGACGTGGCCATCACCCGTGCCGTCATTGCCCTGGCACAGAGTCTCGGCATGAATGTGCTGGCCGAAGGGGTCGAGACACAGGCGCAGCGCAGGTTCCTGATCGAGCATGGCTGTGACTATGGGCAGGGTTATCTCTATTCGCGGCCGCTGGCCGCGGATGCCTTTGAAGACTGGCTGCGCAAGCAGTCGACCATTGCCGCCCCATCGGGCTGAAGACGACATGAGCAACGACATCGATAACGAGAACGGACAGACATTCGACCGCATCCGCGTCGGCATCAGCAGTTGCCTGCTGGGCAACGAGGTGCGTTTCGACGGCGGGCACAAGCGCGACTCCTACGTGGTCGGCACCTTGAGCGAATATTTCGATTTCGTCTCCGTCTGCCCGGAAGAGGCCATTGGTCTGGGTACGCCGCGCGAGCCCATTCGCCTGGTGCAGAAGTCCGACGGGGTACACGTGGTCGGCGTGAAGACCGTCACCCGTGACGTCACCGAGGCCCTGCGCGCCTACGGCGAGAAGATGGCGCGGCAGATGACGGACATCAGCGGCTATATCCTCAAGCGCGCCTCGCCGAGCTGTGGCATGGAGCGGGTGAAGGTCTATACCGAGGCGGGCATGCCCGTGACCACGGCCAGCGGCAAATATGCCGAGGTCTTCATGCGCGAGCAGCCGCTGCTGCCGATGGAGGAGGAGGGCCGGCTGGGCGACCCGGTACTGCGCGAGAACTTCATCGTGCGGGTGTTCGTCTATCACCGCTGGCAGACGCTGGTGGCCGCCGGACTCACCGCGCAGGCCCTGGTCGACTTCCACACCGATCACAAGTACCTGATCATGGCGCACGACCAGAACGCCTATCGCGAGATGGGCCGGCTGGTCGCGGAGGCCGGCACGCGCGACATGGAGGCGCTCGCCCGGGACTACGTCGTCGCGCTGATGACGGCGCTGAAACAGCGCGCCTCGCGTCGCCAGCACGTCAACGTGTTGCAGCACCTGTTCGGTTACGTGAGCAAGCACGTCGACGCCGCCGACCGCGCCGAGATGACCGAGATCATCGAACACTACCGCCAGGGCCTGGTGCCCCTGATCGTGCCCATCACCCTGCTCAAGCACCACTTCCGCCGCCACCCCGATCCCTACATCGAACGGCAGGTCTACCTCACGCCGCATCCGAAGGAACTGATGCTGCGGAACCTGTTGTGACGTGTGGCAAGCTACGAGTCGCAGGTCTCGTAGGAGCGCTGTTTATGCCCTCTGGGTGCAAGGCGCGATCAGGGGCGGCACGATGCCTGAGCCAGGGGGGCTAGCTCTCAAGCTGTTATAGCTACAGTGGACAAAGAGTTCACAGAGGTGGTGGGTCGCCGAGAGGGCTCGGC
The DNA here is from genome assembly GCA_014762505.1 of Chromatiales bacterium. Lineage (NCBI taxonomy): Bacteria > Pseudomonadati > Pseudomonadota > Gammaproteobacteria > Chromatiales > Chromatiales bacterium. The sequence goes on from JABURS010000010.1 coordinate 38,389, forward strand.
TCCTACCGCCACTCGCCTCGCGACCAACTGTAGGAGGCCAGCCCCCTGGCCGATGGGGTATCGATATGGTGAGGTCATCGTCGAGAGGGTTCGGCTCCTGCGGGCATCGCCTTTTCTCTGTGCCTGCCGCGGTGCATCTGCAGGCGAGGTGCTATCCCTTGATCGCGCCTTGCAGCGCTCCTACGAACCCCTGTTTTTCTCTGTGTCCTCCGTGGCGCTTAGACTTTCCGCCTAACGCCTAACGCCTAACGCCTAACGCCTAACGCCTAACGCCTAACGCCT
>JABURS010000011.1 GCA_014762505.1 Chromatiales bacterium
ACTATCTTGCAGGTGTATATGCTTTGCAATCACAGCTTGGCCTGTCTGTTCACCCAGGAGGGAAGACGGCCTTATCACTTCAGGGTAAATCTCATTATTTAGAAGTATCTGCCAAACGAGCCCAACTCTTTGGAAGTGCACATGAAAACCTGCCTAGTTGGTTTAGAAAATACGACTGGGGGTTAGAGCTAAAAACCACGCTTTCTTCATTCTTGCCTCCAGATATAGGCCTAATAGACTTTGAGCACAAAGGGTTTAAAGTAAGAGTCTCTAGTCCAGCTAGAGCTATACTTGAGTGTTTATATCAGGCTCCCCAGAAGCAGCCTTTATTAGAAGTTTATGAACTAATGGAGGGATTGAATAATTTAAGGCCAGCAATCGTAAACAAGTTACTAATGAATTGCACCTCAGTAAAAGTGAAGCGTTTATTCTTGTATATGGCTGAAAAAGCTGGTCATGCCTGGTTTGATTATATAAAAATAGATGAGCTGGATTTAGGGCGTGGTAAACGTAGTATCGTTAAAAATGGTGTATATGTACCGAAATATAGAATAACTGTTCGCAAGGAAATGGAAGAAAATAATCGATAGTGGGTATAAGAAACAAGTAAAGTGCTCTTGGAAGTTCTACCGGGGGTTGCAAAGGAAAATTGTTTTGCAATGCCCAGCGGCGATATGGTTACAATGACGATGTATCACCAGTCGAGTTTGAAAAGACTATTTTATGAAGCTTAAAGGTATATAGAAAACTCGGGGCGATTTATTTTGTGGGTATCGTAAAACTTCGAAACTTAATCACGAGTTTCCTGAGTAGTGATCCTTTCTGCTAGCTTACATCCAGTATAAAGAGCCCACTTCTTCTGTAAGTATGAGCACTCTTCGAAGCCTGTGGTATGAATGGCATATCTCAGCTGGGCAATGAAAAGCTGCTTTGGGCAGTGATTACCCTGTAGGTACTCAACCATATAACTTCTCAATAGCTTTAGGGTTTTAAGAGTTCTATGGAATTTTTTTGAGTAATTATCCAGTATCGGTTCTGATTTGATTGAGTCAATTTGAGACATCCAATCTGAGATCTTGCAGGCCTCAATTAAATCTTGTTCAGACTCTAGTGGAGTGAAAATATACAGGAGATCATTTTCAAGTTTTACTAGATCCTTGATTACATGACCTCTGTGAGTATGAAAAAAGTCTAATAACCAGACATTTTCCTTGGTATCAATTAGCGCATTAGCACCGTTTAGATCCCCATGAAGAAAGGCAACAGGTATATCCTGGGGTTCTTCTTTCAGGTCCTGCAGGAATCCTGAATAAAAGTTCACCACATTAGGGGCCTTTAACTCAGGTAGGATTTCTATTTCTGTGTCGCTATAACTATGGCTTAGAGCTTTAGCTTTACGTTCAACACTTCCAGCCCACTTTGGACTAAACTCATAGTATTCCAAGAGCTTGATAGGCTCGATTTGTGCTGCTCGATAAAACTTTCCTAATTGCTTAGTAAAGATATCGTCCAGACTTTGTTGTATCTTATTGAATTCAACACCATCCATGTACATGCTCTGAAGTGTCTTAACTTTGCCACCATCCATACTGGCATAGCGGTATTTGATTGCCCCTCTATCCTGGAAGTCAGCAAAGTCAGTTACTCTTGGGGCGTTGTTGCCAAGGATATGCTCTACTTTTTCAAAGGCGGTCCGTTCTCGGGCTATCTCATCGCGTGGGCCAATCTTAAGGACATGTGGCGCTTGCTCATGACCGTACTGATCAACACTCGTACAACCCAGCACAAGGTTTCCTGAAAATCCGCCATCTAGGACTTTGAGTTCTACTCTTTGAGAGTCTCTGAATAAATACTTGATGAGTTCTATATCTTCGTCAGAAGCATTTGTCCACTTCCCCTAAACTGAGACAGATTTAATTAGAGTTTTCTGCGATAGTAATAGCAGGAGACGACTATGAAAAAATCACGATTCACAGAAACGCAGATCATCGCAATCCTGAAAGAAGCCGATGCCGGCATGAAGGTCGAGGATATCTGCCGAAAACACGGTATTAGTAATGCCACCTATTACAACTGGAAATCCAAGTATGGTGGTATGGAAGCGTCCGATATCAAGCGTATTAAAGAGCTCGAGGAAGAAAACGCGAAGCTGAAAAAGCTGTTCGCCGACGTCAGTCTTGAGAACCATGCGATGAAGGAATTATTCGCAAAAAAGGGTTGGTGACAGCAGATAAAAAAGACTGCGCTAAAACGTTAGTTGACGCAGGCCTGAGTATTGTAAAAGCATGTATTCTAACGGATTTGAGCCGTTCTAGCTTTTATCGGGTTGAGCGTGACTGGCGTAAAGCTGATGCTGCTGTCATTGATGCCATTAATGCGGTTTTAGAAAAATCGCCCCAAGCAGGCTTCTGGAAGTGTGCTGGGCGAATTAAATTTAAAGGGTATCCGTTTAATCACAAGCGTATTTATCGCGTGTATTGCCGAATGGGATTGAACTTAAAGCGCCGCGTGAAACGGGTACTGCCAAAACGTCAAGCCCAGCCGCTGAAAGTGGTTGACCAACCTAATCATCAATGGGCGCTAGATTTTATGCACGACACCCTTTATTGCGGTAAGCGTTACCGAACATTGAATGTGTTGGACGAAGGCACACGGGAATGCCTGGCGATTGAAGTGGATACATCGTTGCCAGCAGAGCGTGTTGTTCGTGCGTTAGAACAGTTAAAGACAGAACGAGGGCTACCGATGCAACTTCGTGTTGATAATGGCCCCGAACTCATATCAGCTCGCCTGACAGACTGGTGCGAAGAGCATGGTATTAAACTGGTTTATATCCAACCAGGAAAGCCGCAACAAAACGGCTTCGTCGAACGGTTTAATGGCTCGTTCCGACGAGAGTTCCTGAACGCTTATTTGTTTGAATCACTGAGCCAAGTTCGTGAAATGGCTTGGTTCTGGCGGTTGGATTATAACGATGAACGAACCCATGAAAGTCTTGGCAATTTACCGCCGACGGCTTACCGGGAAAAACTGGAGAACTCTAGTTTAGAACTGTGTCATTAATGGGGAAGTGGACACTTCTACTAGCGCATTCCAAGATTTTCTCGGGCAGTCACCTCTAGTTGTGAGGTTATATGAGTTTAATGAGATAGAGCAGCGAGAAATTTTCAATCACCATGTGCCGGGTGAAGACTTTACAGCGTTTCAGTCTGAAGTTAATCGATTTGACCTAGACGCGTTGCTTCCAAATCCCCAGTTTTTACTTCATCTTCTACGATGAGAATCTTCATCGTTCCACTCCGCTCTACAGTTCAGGCCAAGGAAGCCAGTCCATTTCATTGTCGTCAATATCAATTTTATAGTCTGAAATCTGACCAGAAAATGACCAGAAAATGACAAATATGTAATGTTGGTGGCCGGAAGCTAGGTTATATCGGTGAGAAAAGCGTTGTTCGCATAACATGACTAAAATGTAATGCTTGCGGGAGCAGCCTGGTCATCTTTAACTAATAAGTTTATGATATCATGATTCATGTAATCTCCTCCTTTAAGAAGCCGCAAAAAACGCGGCGCAAACTGCCTGCTTATTTGAAAAGGTGCTTATCCATGGTTCACGATAATTCTGAGTCTCATTGTCATCACCATACACCCTCCCACACGGGCTCAGGGCTTACAGACCCGGTCTGCGGCATGGGTGTAACGGCAGACTCTGCCCAGCATGTTGAGCATGCGGGTAAAACTTACTACTTCTGCAGCACCAAATGCATGAATAGATTCCAGCATGACCCTGAGAAGTTTCTTTCACCAACCCCGCCACCTCCCTCGGAAGCGGTCAAAGGCACAATTTATACGTGCCCGATGCATCCGGAAATACGTCAGGACAACCCCGGAACCTGCCCTAAATGCGGCATGGCACTTGAACCCCTGATGCCCAGTCTGGAAGATGACAATCCCGAGCTGGACGATTTTTCCAGGCGATTCTGGTGGACATTGCCTTTTACCGTCATTGTCACGGTGCTTGCCATGTTTGGGCCACAGCTTGGCTGGTTCGAGATGGCGACGCAAACGTGGATAGAGCTTGTACTGTCGCTTCCCGTGGTGCTGTGGGCCGGACAGCCGTTCTTCGTACGGGGTTGGCAATCAGTGGTCAACCGCAGTCCCAACATGTGGACGCTCATCGGCTTGGGTACCGGTGCCGCCTTCGTCTACAGCTCGCTGGCAACCGTAGCTCCCGGTATATTTCCGGAAACATTCATGTCCATGGGGCGTGTGGCGGTTTATTTCGAAGCCGCAGTGGTGATCATTTCCCTTACGCTGTTTGGTCAGGTGCTGGAGCTTCGCGCGCGTTCCCAGACATCCGCTGCCGTCCGGTCATTGCTCGGTCTGGCGCCCAAGACGGCCCGCCGTATCAATGCAGACGGAACAGAAGAAGATGTACCGCTGACGCATGTGCATGAAGGTGATCGTTTACGCGTACGTCCCGGTGAGAAAGTTCCTGTCGATGGCATTGTTGAAGAGGGTGCAAGTTCTCTCGATGAATCCATGTTGACTGGTGAATCGTTACCCATCAGCAAGCGCCCGGGTGACAAGGTCATAGGGGCAACGATGAACACCTCTGGTGCACTTGTGATCCGGGCGGAGAAAGTCGGCTCGGCCACTGTGTTGTCACAAATTGTCCAGTTGGTGGCTCAGGCCCAACGCTCTCGGGCGCCGATGCAACGGATGGCTGATTTGGTGGCGGGTTACTTTGTCATGGCGGTGGTAGCCATCGCCATCCTCACCTTGGTCGTGTGGGGCATGTTCGGCCCGCAGCCAAGCTGGGTCTATGGCCTGATCAATGCGGTCGCTGTTCTGATCATCGCTTGCCCTTGTGCGTTGGGGCTCGCAACGCCCATGTCAGTCATGGTTGCTACCGGACGAGGCGCAACCCAGGGTGTTCTGTTTCGTGATGCAGCAGCAATAGAAAATCTGCGCAAAGTCGATACGCTCATCGTAGACAAGACCGGCACCTTGACAGAAGGCCGACCCGCATTCGATCAGGCTGTTTCCGCTGGCGAGTTGGACGCCGATGAAATCTTGCGCCTGGCTGCCAGCCTCGATCAAGGCAGCGAGCATCCTTTGGCTGACGCTATTGTCAGCGCTGCGCACGAACGTAATTTGGTGCTCAGCCCAGTGGACGACTTTGACTCGGGTAGCGGCATAGGCGTACGGGGCAAGGTTGAAGGCAAAATACTGCTGTTGGGCAACACTGCGTTCATGCAGCAGGATAACGTCAATGTTGATGGCCTGGCTGCCACCGCTGAGGGATGGAGGATAAAGGGTGCGAGTGTGATGTACCTGGCGGTTGACGGCACACTGGTCGGCCTACTCGCCGTTTCCGACCCCATCAAACAGAGCACCCCTGAAGCGGTACAGGCGCTCAAGGCCGCGGGAATCAGGGTCATCATGGCTACTGGTGACGGTATTTCAACGGCAAAAGCGGTCGCCGAACAACTAGGCATAGACGAAGTTCATGGCGAAGTGAAACCGGCCGACAAGCTGAATCTGGTTGATAAGCTTCAATCAGAAGGTTGCATCGTTGCGATGGCGGGCGACGGCATCAACGATGCCCCGGCACTGGCCAAGGCGAATGTCGGTATCGCTATGGGAACCGGGACGGACGTAGCGATGAACAGTGCGCAAATCACCTTGGTAAAAGGAGACCTGCGGGGTATCTCGATTGCCCGGGACCTGTCAAACAAGACTGTTCTCAATATGAAGCAGAACCTTGGTTTTGCGTTCATTTATAATGCGTTAGGCGTTCCACTGGCTGCTGGCGTCCTGTACCCGTTTGCCGGGTTGCTTCTATCACCCATGTTTGCAGCCCTGGCGATGAGTCTGAGTTCAGCGTCCGTTGTATTCAACTCGCTGCGGCTTCGTGGTTCGGTTTAAGCTGGATACGTCGAGGGGGTAGCGGAAAATGGCGAGTCTCTACTCGCCATTTTTCTTCGGTTTTTCGGGTAAGGGGATTAAATGGTTGATCTTACCTTTGCATGAGAGTGAGACAGACCGGCATCTCATCGGATTATCTGGTTGATGCTTCACCTACTGCTGGTGCATGTTTCCTTCGCTAATTCCAGCAAGAACCCCACACGCCTCAACTTCCCGGTCATCGTTGCAACTCGCTCTCAGTGAAACGAGTTGTTTCTCAAGCGCTTGCAGAGCGGTTATCTGCGACCGCACATGAGAGATGTGATCATCGAGCAAGGCGTTGACGGCGGTACAAGGCTGATGAGGGTCGTCCTGATAGCTCTGTAGTTCGTGAATCTCAGCCAGTGACAGGCCCAGGATTCTGCAGCGACGGATGAAGGCCAGCCCCTCACCATGCTTCTCGGTATAGACACGGTAACCGTTGTCCTGCCGATCAGGCGGCGGCAACAAGCCCTGCTGTTCATAGAAGCGGATCGTCTGTGTATCGACCCCTACCAACTGCGCCAACTGACCAATGCGCATCAGCCTCCTCCCCAACGGATTCTTTACTCTATTGACCTTATAGTAGCTTTATAGTTTTAAATGGTACCACAACATTGTTCAAGTGGAGTCGTATCATGAGCAAATCCTGTGGTGGCGCCTGTGGCGGTGATGCAACGTCCGCAGCGGATACCGATATACAGGCCTCCTCCGAGGCGCCAGGGAGATGGGTCAGTGTTTATGCCGTGCCGAAGATGGACTGTCCATCAGAAGAACGAATGATTCGCCTAGCCCTGAACGGCTTTGAGGAGATTCGGGCGCTGTCCTTCGACTTGTCGAACCGCCGGCTGAAGGTCGTGCATGACGGCGAGGTCGAGCCCGTCACCTCGAAACTGAAGACCTTGGGGCTAGGCGCCTCGCTTCAGGAAACCGTCGCTGCAAATCCGGAGACCATCAAGGCCGCCGAGTTTTCGGCAGCTTCTGCTAAGCAAGAATCCGGGACCCTGCGCTGGTTGCTCGGCATCAATGCACTTCTGTTCGTGGTGGAAATGACTGCCGGTCTGATCGCCCAGTCCACCGGCCTGATTGGAGAATCCCTGGACAATTTTGCCGATGCGGCGGTGTACGGGCTTGCCCTTTATGCGGTTGGACATAGCGTGAAAATGCAGGTACGTGCCGCGCATCTTGCTGGTGTACTGCAACTGATCTTGGCTGTGGGCGTGCTCGTAGAGGTGGTGAGACGCTTTGTATTCGGTAGTGAGCCTGAATCGCTGGTGATGATGGCTATCGCATTCGTCGCATTGATTGCCAATACCAGTTGTCTGCTGCTCATATCCAAACATCGGGAAGGCGGGGCGCACATGAAGGCAAGCTGGATATTCTCGGCCAACGACGTGGTGATCAACCTGGGGGTCATCACCGCCGGCGCCCTGGTCGCGTGGACCGGTTCCAATTATCCGGATCTGATTATCGGCACCATCGCGGGGGGCATTGTACTTAACGGTGCCAGACGCATTTTGGCGTTGAAGGGTTAAATAATGCTCATTATTGGCAAAAAGCTCTCGCCGTATGCCCTATTGTCCATATCGGGCCTGCTGGCAGCGTCTGATCAGGCTGTAAAGTGGCTGGTGCAGCAATCAATGGCCTATGGCGAGTATGTTTCGGTGACCCCGTTCTTTAACTGGGTGCACCTATGGAACACCGGTGCCGCATTCAGTCTTTTTGCGAATGGTGGAGGCTGCCAGCTCTCGACGTAGTCGCCCTTCTCCTGGCGATGACCGATGGGTGCGCAGAAGGCCGTCTCGATCTCGCCATCGGCACCCAGGGCGCGCACGGTGAGCTGGGTGATCTCGTAGTCGAAGTCGATCATTTCCTCCACGATCACGCGGCCGCGGTTCACGCGCCCGCCGCTCATGGCGTAGTCCCAGGCCGCCTGCACGTCGTCCGGGCCCTGGATGGTGGACTGGCCCTTTCCGGAGGAGGACATCACCGGCTTGACGATGCAGGGATAGCCGATGCCGGCATCGATGGCCTGCTGCAGTTCGACCAGGCTCTCGGCGAAGGCGTAACGCGAGGTGGGCAGACCCAGCTCCTCGGCGGCGAGCCGGCGGATGCCCTCGCGGTTCATGGTGAGCTGGGTGGCGCGCGCCGTGGGGATGACCTCGGCCAGGCCCTCGGCCTCGATCTCGGCCAGCATGTCGGTGGCGATTGCCTCGATCTCGGGGACGATCAGGGCCGGGCGCTCCTGTTCCACCAGCGCCTTCAGCGCGGCCGGGTCGGCCATGTCGATCACATGTGCGCGGTGCGCGACCTGGTGGCCCGGGGCATCGGGGTAGCGGTCCACCGCGATCACCTCCACGCCCAGGCGCTGCAGGGCGATGATCACTTCCTTGCCGAGTTCGCCGCTGCCGAGCAGCATCACGCGGGTGGCGGTGGGGGAGAGCGGGGTTCCGATGCGCATGGTCGACTCCGGTACAGGGGGGGAGAGATGCGGCCATTCTAGCAGGATGTCCCTGTCCCGCCTGCTGCCACAGATGGCATCGGCGGATGCCGCGCAAGCCGGTAGAATGGCGACAGGCCCATTGCGCGGAAACGGCATCCCATGAGCAGCTGCGACATCGACGAACGCTTCGGCGGCATCCGCCGCGTCTACGGCGACGCGGGGGCCCGGCTGATCCGCGAACTGCACGTCTGCGTGGTGGGGCTGGGCGGCGTCGGCTCCTGGGCGGTGGAGGCGCTGGTACGCTCCGGCGTGGGCCGGCTCACCCTGATCGACCACGACGAGGTCTGTCTCACCAACATCAACCGCCAGCTGCACGCGCTCACCAGCACGGTCGGCCAGTCCAAGGGCGCGGTGCTGGCCGCGCGGGTGGCCGACATCAACCCGGACTGCGCGGTGACCGTCATCGACGACTTCCTCACCCTGCAGACGCTGGAGGACTACCTCGCCCGCGACTACGACTACGTGCTCGACGCCATCGACAGCATCAAGTTCAAGGCGGCGATGATCGCCTGGTGCAAGCGCCGCAAGCTGCCCATCGTCACCACCGGCGGCGCCGGCGGCATGACCGATCCCGGCATGATCCAGGTCGCCGACCTGTGGAAGACCTACAACGACCCGCTGGCCGCCAAGGTGCGCGCCAGCCTGAAGAAGAACCACGGGTTCACCACCAAACCCGGCAGGTCCTTCGGCGTGGAGTGCGTGTTCTCCTCGCAGCAGCCGGTGTACCCCAGGGCCGACGGCACGGTCAGTCACGAGAAGCCCGGCATCCACGGCGTATCGCTGGACTGCCGCTTCGGCTACGGCGCGGCCAGCGTGGTCACGCCCGTGTTCGGCTTCATGGCCGCCTCGCGGGTGATCAACCGTAGCCTGGAGCGGGCACGACGACATCACTGTCACGACTGAGACACCCAGTGCCCGCTGCCATCCTGGCACCTCAGGCGCCGTTGTGCGGCCCGAAGCGTTCGACCAGTGTCGCGAGCTCGCGGCTATGGGTGATGAGCAGCACCTCGTCGTCGACCTTGAGCCGGGTGTCCTCCGCCGGCAGCAGGAATTCGTCCCCGCGATAGATGCAGACCACGCGCGTGTCCGCCGGCAGCGACAGCTCGGCCAGGGACACGGCGTCCTCCTCGTCGGCGACGAAGGTGAACACGCGGGCATCGTGCTTGATCATGGCCGAGAGCTCGAGCATGTCCTGGCCGCTGACCTTGTCGGCGAGATAACGCGCGATGGTGCGCGAGGGGATGATGGTGTCCTCCAGGCCGAGTTCCAGGCAGACGTGCTCGAAGGCCGGGTTCTCGATGCGGGTGACCTGCCGCTCGAAACCCAGCGAGCGGCCGACCAGCGCGGTGAGGATATTGGTCTGGTCGTTGTCGGTAAGGCAGAACAGGAACTGCGTCTTCTTCGGATTGGTCTCGCCCAGGATGGCGGGCGTGCTGCCATCACCGTGCACGAAACCGCAGTCCAGTTCCCCGGACAGTTCCTCGATGCGCTCCCGGTCCCGCTCGACGATGATGACCTCGTGGCCGCGCCTGAGCAGAATGCGCGCAGTCATCACTGCCAGTGCGCCGGCGCCGACGAATACCGCTCTCATGATGCATACCTCCGTCCGATCCAGGTGCCAGGCGACAGCGCCACCAGCAGGGCGACGACCTCGACGCGTCCGGCCAGCATGTCGAAGCAGAGCACGAGCTTGAGCAGGGTCGGTAGCCCGGTAGTGGTCAGTCCGGTACTCAGGCCCACCGTGCCCGTGGCCGAGATGACCTCGAACAGCGAGGCCATAGGCGGCATGCCGTGGGCGAGGAAGACCAGCCAGGACAGTAGCACGGTGAGCACGAACAGCACCGCCACCATCAGGGCATTGACCAGCGTCTGGTTGTCGATCGGGTTGCCGAACAGTCTCGGCGTGGCCACGGCGTGCGCACCCATGCCGGCGCGCCGGATCGTGATCTGGATGATGCGAAAGATGATCAGCAGGTGCAGCAGCTTGATGCCACCGGCCGTGGAGCCGGCGCTGCCACCGACGAGCATCTGCGTCATCAATACGCCCAGACCGAAGTCATTGAGCGCAGCGGGCGCCAGCGAGGCGAAGCCCGCGGTGGTCTGGGCCGATAGCGAGAGCAGCAGGGCCTCGCGCGCGGCGACCGGAAGTGCCAGGCCCTGCTGCCAGTAGAGCGTCGCGAACAACAGCAGCGCACCGAGCCCCACGGCGCCGAGCAGCCAGAGCCACTCGGTGTCGACCCGCAGGCGTGAGGCCTTCTCCCGGAACACGGTGTAGTACAGGGGCAGGGTGATGGCGCCGAGCAGCGAGAAACCGAGCACCGCGAAGGCGAAGTGGCTACCCGTGCTGGCGAGACTGTCGGCATGACTGGAAAAGCCACCGGTGGAGACGGCAGCTAGGGCGTGGAGCAGTGCCTGGCGGAAGTCGCCGCCGATGAGCCAGAGCAGGCCGATGGCCAGCGCGGTGAGCACGAGGTACACCTGCAGCACGCGGCGGGCATGCAGGCGGGTGGTGGTGACGAAGGAGTCCGTCGACTTGGCCTCGATCAGTCGCCGGACCACGGCAGACTGGTGCATGAGCAGGGCGATGGAGAGCACCGCGATGCCCAGTCCCCCGTACCATTGCATCCAGGCACGGGCGAAGAGGAAGGTGCGGCTGCGGGACTCCGGTTCCGGGACCATGGAGAGCCCGGTGGTGGTAGCGGCCGAGACGGCCTCGAACAGCGCGTCGACCACACCCAGGCCGGACGAGGCCTGCAGGGGAAAGAGCATCACCAGCGGGGCGAGCAGGAAGGCCAGGGCCGTCACGCTCAGGGCCTCGTTGGCCTGCACGCCGGACGGGTCCGGCAGTCGTGACAGCGGCCAGGATAAACCGAGCAGGCCGACGATCACCACGGCATAACGCCAGGTGACGGCATAGTCGCCGAAGAGGATCGAGGCGATGAGCGGCGCCGCGGTCAGCAGTGCGAGCATCAGGCCGAGTTCGCCCAGGAAACGCGCGACCACGCGGGGACGGGCGGCGTAGCTCAGGGCGTCGGCGTGTCGCATGGCTCAGGCCCTTCCCGTAGACGGCCGCCCCGGGGCCATCAGGCCGGAGAGGGTCGTCGCCACGTCCTGGCCGGGCTGATCGATCCTGGGTGCGCTGGGGCTCATAGGGCGCCGATCCCCAGGATGATGCCGGCCGTGACCAGGGCAATCACCAGGGTGACGAGCCCCGAGGCCAGCCAGAAGCGGCCGCCCACGTGGCCGAGGAACACGCCGAGCAGGAAGAGGATGCCGAAGGCGGTGGCGATGGCCAGTTCCAGCGGCGGCAACGGCAGGGCGATGCCTGCCTGGGCCAGCCACAGGGGGGTGAGGATGGCCAGGGCGATGAGCAGCGGGGCCAGGCCGTTGGCCGCGGCCACCAGCCAGGGCACCACGCGCGCGGCATGGGCGTGGGCGCTGTCCTCGAGGTCGGAGACCATGGCGCCACGCAGCTCGTTCAGTGCCTTGCGCTGCTCGGCCGATTCGCTGATGTAGGCCGAGGACAGGCCGCTGACCGTGAGCGCCACGGCAGTGCCGATGCAGGCGTTGATGACGGTGGCGAGCGTCTCCCCGCCGGAGATGTAGAAGCCGAACAGAAGACCGAGCAGGGCGAGCGCGCCGTCGAAGCCGTTGACCACGAAATAGCGCCGCACGATGGCCTGCGAGCCGGTGATGCGCAGCAGCAGCGAGAGGCGGGCGGCGGGATGCATGGTGCGCCTAGGCGGCGTTGTCGTCGTTGACGATGTCCACCTGGTCGATGCTGTGCAGCGAGGCGCCCATGGCGGCCACCGCCTCGACCAGTGGGGGCAGGTCGATGTCGGCCCCCTGCAGGGCCACGGCGATGGTCTGGGTCTTGTCGTCCACCTCGAGCACGTCCAGCGAGACCTGCAGGCCGGGGGCGATGCCGGCCAGGTGGCGGGCGAACTCGACCACGTCCGGGTCGTGGGGCTTGAGGATGTCGAGGACCACGCGGGTGATGCGAAGCATGGGGCGGCGTTCCTTCTGGTTGTGCGTTATGGTGTGCTCAGTCTGGCGCAGGTCGCGTCGCCGGACACTGTCCATAGTCAACTATAGGCCGAATCGGCAGGCCACACGGGAGCGGAGCATGGAAGAGGCGGGTATCGACTGGCTGGTCACGGGCGGGCTCGCGATCGGCGCCCTGTTCGGCGTGATCGTGCAGCGCTATCGCTTCTGCGTCGTCGCCGCGGTGGGCAACAGCCTGCTGATCCGCGACCACCGCCAGCTGCTGGCCTTCGCGCTGGCCTGGGCCGTGGCCATCGGCGGCACGGCCGCGCTGGAACTCAACGGCACGGTGGACATCGCCCAGGCCAGCTACCGCAACGGGCGGCTGGACTGGCTGGGCGCGTCGTTCGGCGGCCTGGTGTTCGGGATCGGCGCCACGCTGGCCGGGGGTTGCGCCATCCGCACCCTCACGCGCACGGCCGAGGGCAATCTCAACGGCCTGCTGGCGCTGATCGTCTTCGCCCTCGCCGCCGGCATCACCCAGTTCGGCATCCTCGCGGGGCCGCGCATCGGTCTGGCGGCCGCCACGCAGCTCAGCCTGCCCGGCAATGATGCCAGCCTGGCCGCTGTCACCGGCCTGGACCCGACCCTGGTGGCGGTGCTCGTGGTCCTGGCCCTGCTCGTCCTCGCCGTCTGGCTGTACCGGCGCACGCGCGAGCCGGCCATGCTGCTGGCGGGCGCCCTGGTCGGCGGTGGTGTGGTGGCCGGCTGGTACGTCACGGGGCGTCTCGCGCAGGACCCGTTCTTCCCGACCCCGCCGGGCGGCGTGACGGTCTCCGGGCCGCTGGCGCGGCTGAGCAACCTCGTCACCGCCGGCGACCTGCCGCTGTTCTCCTTCGCCATGGCCTTCGTCATCGGCGTGCTGGTCGCGGCCTTCCTCTATGCGCTGCTCACCCGGCGCTTTCACATCGTGCACGTGCGCGGCGAGTCGGTGCCGCGCATCGTCGTCGGCGCGGCGCTGATGGGTGTCGGCGCGACCTTCGCCGCCGGCTGCAACATCGGTCAGGGCCTTTCCGGTGTCTCCACGCTGTCGGTGGAGTCGCTGCTCGCGGTGACGGGCATCGTGCTCGGCATCGGGCTCGCCGTGGCCTGGCTCGACCGGCGCGAATCGCGCGCGGGACGGCGCTGAGATGTTCGCCTGGTGGCGGCGCCGGCGCCGCGAACGGCTGCTGCGGGCCCATCGCCTGCCCGCCTCGCAGTTCGGTGCCGCCATCGCGCCGCTGCCCTTCTGCCGCGGGCTGGATGCCGCCGGGCAGGAGCGCCTACGCGACCTCGTCTCGCTGTTCCTCGTCGAGAAGTTCTTCGAGCCGGTGGAGGGCTTCGTCTGCACCGAGGCCGACCGCCTGGCCATCGCCGTGCAGGCCTGCCTGCCCATCCTCGAGCTGGACTTCGACTGGTACGACGACTGGGTGAGCGTGGTGGTCTATCCGAACGAGTTCCTGGTGGACTACGAGGAGATGGACGAGGCGGGTGTGGTGCATGCCGGGCGCGATCTGCGTATCGGCGAGGCCTGGGACTATGGCCCGCTGGTGCTCTCGCTGGCGGATGTCCATGCCTCCACGCAGCGCGATCATCACGCGGATGGCTACAACGTGGTGATCCACGAGTGCGCGCACAAGCTCGACATGTGCAACGGCGACGCCAACGGCTTCCCGCCCCTGCATCATGGCATGTCGCGCCGTGCCTGGACCGAGGCCTTCACCACGGCCTTCGAGGACATGAACCGGCGCCTGGACGCCGGCGAGGAGACGCCGCTCGATCCCTATGCGGCGGAATCTCCGGCCGAGTGTTTTGCGGTGTTCAGCGAGTATTTCTTCGTCGCGCCGCGGGTATTGAGCGCGGTCTATCCGGCCGTGTATGAACAGCTGCGACAGTTCTACCGGCAGGACCCGGGCCGCCGCTGAGCGAGGGCCAAGGTTCGCTCAGTCGGGCTCGAACTCGTCGCCGTAGTGGATGGTGATCTCCTGGTCCGGCGCGATGGCCTCGATGGCGTAGAGCTCGAAGCCCTGGAATTCCGCGCAGGGATTCTCGTGGTGATTGATGTAGCGCAGCAGGTTCTGCCCGTCGCGACCGATCCAGTCACCGTCGTCCGTCTCCGCCCACAGCACGTGCATGCCGTTATCCTCGGTCTCTGGCCCGTCGTATTCGCCGAGATAGCTGCCGGCCTCGATGGTGACGCGGGCGAACAGGCCCTTGCCGTGGATGCCGGAATCGGCCACGTAGAAGAGCAGATCGAGATCCTGTGAATGACCCATGGAATGGTCTTGCCGGTGTGGGTGAGTCGCAGAGCTTAATCAAGCGCCTGGCAGGGCGCAAATGGCGACTGGCGGCGGGCCGCTGGCGCATGGTTTATACTGCCCGCTTTTCGCCTTGCCAATCACATCCTGTCATGAATGATCCCGTGAACGAATCCGTCGAGAAACTGCGCGAGGACCTGCGTACCGAGATGGCGCAGCAGACCGCCAAGCTCGGCTGGGACGAACTGCAGCGCCACTTCGCCCGCGGCGTGGTGGTCTGCATCGCGCCCGAGCTCGACCTGGTGGACGTGGCCGCGCGTTTCATCGCCGACGACAAGGCCTTCGTCGAATCCTGCCTGGCGAACGGCCAGATCACCCGATCCACCACCGACGACGCCGCGCGCTGGCACGCGATCGACGCCAACTTCTGGGCCGTGGTCGCCGCGCCCT
Source organism: Chromatiales bacterium (assembly GCA_014762505.1). Taxonomy (NCBI): domain Bacteria; kingdom Pseudomonadati; phylum Pseudomonadota; class Gammaproteobacteria; order Chromatiales; species Chromatiales bacterium. Next base: position 15,184 of record JABURS010000011.1, read on the forward strand.
GGGTGCTGGTGCAGGAATACACGGAAAACTGATCCCGCATGTCCATCGCCCCGTTCAGCATCGCCCGCCTGCCGCGTATCGAATTCGGCATGGGCGTGGTCGACAGACTCCCCGGACTGATCGCGCCGTATGGCAGGCATGTGCTGCTCGTGACCGGCGCACGCTCCTTCACCGGGACGCCACACTGGGGGCGGCTGCTCGATGCCCTGGGTGCGGCCGGCATCCAGTGGGCGCACAACCGGGTGGCCGGCGAACCCTCGCCGCAGTACGTGGATGACACGGTGAGCGCCTATGCCGATGCGGGCATCGACGTGGTCGTGGGCATCGGCGGGGGCAGTGCGCTGGATGCCGCCAAGGCCATCGCCGGGCTGCTGCGGGTCGGCCGTTCGGTGATGGACTACCTCGAGGGCGTTGGCCCGGAGCTGCCCTACGCGGGGCCGGCCGTGCCGTTCATTGCCGTGCCCACCACGGCCGGCACCGGCAGCGAGGCGACGAAGAATGCGGTGCTGAGCGTGCAGGGTCCGGCAGGCTTCAAGAAGTCCTTCCGCGACGACCGGCTGGTGGCCGAATACGCCGTGGTCGATCCGTCGCTGCTCGCCTCCTGCCCGCAGGACGTCATCGCCGCCAACGGCATGGATGCGCTCACGCAGCTGCTCGAATCCTATGTCTCGCTGCGCGCCAATCCCTTCACCGATGCCCTGGCCCTGAGCGGCCTGGCCGCCGTGCGCGACGGCCTGCTCGCCTGGTACGACTATGGCGATGCCGCCGTCGGCGCGCATGCGCAGATGGCCTATGCCGCGCTCAACTCCGGCATCACCCTGGCGCAGTGCGGCCTGGGCTCCGTGCATGGCCTGGCCTCACCGCTGGGGGCGTTCCATCCCATACCGCACGGTGTCGTCTGTGGCACCCTGGTCGCCGTCTGCACCGAGGCCAACATCGAGGCCATGCTCGCGCGCGAGCCGGACAACCCGGCGCTCAACCGCTACGTCGAGGTGGCGCGGTTGCTGTGCCAGCGCCACTTCGATTCGCGCGAGGCCGCCTGGGAGGGCCTGATCGCGCTGCTGGACGAGTGGACCGGGCACATGCAGCTGCCGCGACTCGGTGCGTACGGCCTGACCGACGACGGTCTCGACACGGTGGTGGCCAACGCCCGCGGCAGCAGCATGAAGACCAACCCCATCGTGCTCACCGACGCCGAACTGCGCGACTGCCTGAAAGACAGGCTCTGATCCAGCATGGCCATCCTCTGGTCGCGCCAGGTCGGTGACACGCGCTACGAGGTGCGCAGCGCCGGTCAAAGCCGCCGGCTCTACACCAACGGCGTGCTGCACAGCCAGTACAATGAACGCCAGCCCGTCACCGGCAGTGTCTGGGACCTGCTCCTGCTGCCCGCCTTCTTCCGTGATCCGAAGACGATCCGTCGCGTGCTGGTGCTGGGCGTGGGTGGTGGCGCGGTGCTGCGGCAGCTGCATCGCTTCGTCGCGCCCGACACGCTCATCGGCGTGGACATCGAAGGCGTGCATCTCGACATCGCGCGCCGGTATTTCAACGTCACGCCCGGCATCGCCACGCTGGTCGAGGCCGATGCACGCGCCTGGCTCGCGGCCTACGACGGACCGCCCTTCGATCTCGTCATCGACGACCTCTTCGGCCACGTGGACGGCGAGCCCGAGCGCGCGATCGCCATGGACACCGCCTGGGCAGGGGCCCTGCTGAAACACCTCGCGCCGCAGGGCGTGCTGGTCGCCAACTTTCCCGACCGGGCGGCGTTCAGTGCATCCGCGCTGGCGACGAACCGGCGACTGCGTGAACGCTTCGCCGCCTGTTATCGCCTCACCACCCCCATGAACCAGAACGCCGTGGCCGCCTGCCTGCGCATGCCGGCCAGCCGCGCCGACCTGCGCCGGCAGCTCGCGAAGGTGCAGGCGCTGGATACACGGCGCAAGAGCTGCCGGTTGCGGTTTCGGGTTTATCGGGAGGGGTGAGGGGCGAGGTGTCAGGCGACAGGCGGAAAGCCTATTCGCCACAGAGGGCACAGAGGGCACAGAGGGCACAGAGGGCACAGAGGGCACAGAGGGCACAGAGGGCACAGAGGGCACAGAGGGCACAGAGGGCACAGAGGGTAAAACCATATGCGTAGGAGCCGAGCCCTCTCGGCGATGACCTTCGTACCGGCACCCCATCGGCCAGAGGGCTGGCCTCCTACGGGGGCGGGAGGTGCACGTGGTGTGTGTGATCCAAGCGCGTTCTAGCCACAGAGCACACGGAGGCAGACCGGCTTGTGTTCTCCCTCTGTGATCTCTGTGCCCTCGGTGGCGAACAGACTTCCCAGCTAGATCGGTTTCATCCGGTCGCTGCTGTCGTGCACGCCCATCTCGGTGATGACGCGTGCCAGTCCGTCGGTGAGGTCGTCCAGTACTTCGTCGGGCAGCTTGACCAGGGCGCCCATGATGGCGCCCTGGCCGTGGTCGGGGGCGCGGGCGAGGACGGCCTCGCCGGCCTCGGTGAGGTAGAGGCGCACGACGCGCTGGTCGCGGCCGCTGCGGTCGCGGCGGATGAGGGCCTTTTCCTCCAGCTTGTCGAGCATGTTGCTGGCGGTGGACTGGTGCACGGAGAGGGCGCGCGACAGGTCGGAGACGCGCAGGCCCGGGGCGTTGTGCAGCTCCCATAGCGCCCACAGCTGCGCGGCGCTCACGCCGCACTGTTTCTCCACCCAGCGCGAGTGGGCCTGGATGCTGCGAAACATCACCCGCAGTTGCTGCAGTACGTCACGCATCTTTTCCTGCCGCTGTTTGTCGTTGCCCTGATCCATCTGTCCCCGCCCCGCTGAACGCCGCGCGATTATACGCGGCTAGGCCGCCCAGCCAAGCTGCTTTGCCTTCTCGCGCGCCTGGCGCGGCACGTCGGTGGCGACAAAGTGTTCGTGCAGGATCTGCACGGAGAGCATGTGGTTGATCACGGCGTCGAGCTGCACCTGGGTGGCGGCAGGCGTGTCGTCGGACTCGTGGATCGCGAACAGCTGCTTCACGCCATCGACGTCGAGCAGGCCGGCATCCCTGATGGCGCCGTCGGACAGGTGTTCGTCGGCCAGCGCCTTCATCGCCGCCCACTTCTTCGGATCGGTATGCGCGGGCGGGGCCATGAAGGCGAACTTCTGGCGCTCGTACAGCACCTTGGGCAGGATGCCGCGCATGGCCTCGCGCAGCACGTACTTCTCGGTGCGTCCCTTGATGCGCAGGGTGGGCGGGATCTGCGTGGCGAACTCGGCCAGGTGATGGTCGAGGAAGGGCGGGCGCGCCTCCATGGAATTGGCCATGTCCACGCGGTCGCCGCCCCAGGTGAGGATCTGGCCTTCGAGCATGGTCTTGATCCAGACGTACTGCGCCTTGTCCAGCGGGTGGCGACCCTCGAGCATGTCGCCATCCAGCGCCTCGGCAATCGCGGTGCCGGGCTCGTAGCCTGTCAGCCCGCGCGCCATGTCGCGGTTCAGCAGGCCCGGCACGTGTGTGGCCGAGGCCAGCCAGGGCTGCAGGCAGCTCGGGGTGAAGCCCACCAGCTTGTCGAGTTCGCGGTCGTGCACCTCGTCCTCGGCGAGCATCGCGCCCTTGAAGAGCTTGTTGCCCTCGGCGAGCATCGCCTCCCACTCGGCGCGTTCGGCCGGCGACAGCGTGTCCATGCCGTGCAGGAACATGTCGCGGCGGAACGCGGGGTAACCGGCGAAGAGCTCGTCCGAGCCCTCGCCCGTCACCACCACGCGGTAGTCGGCCTGGTTCACGTGGCGGCTCATCAGGAGCTTCGCCACGCCCAGCGTGTTGTAGATGGAGCGCTCGGTGTGCCAGAGCGTCTCCTTCAGGTTGTCGTAGAGGTGATCGGCCTTGAGCATCATCACGTCCTGGTCCGCACCCACCGACTCGGCCATCTCGCGGGCGATGGCGGTCTCGTCGTAGTCGGCGTCGTCGAAGCCGATGGTGAAGGCCTTCACCGGCGACTGCTGGGAGGCGGCGGCCATGCCCAGGGTGGAGCAGGAGTCGATGCCGCCCGAGAGATAGCAGGCCACGGGCACGTCGGCCTCCAGGCGCAGCTGCACGGCCTCGAGCAGCTTCTCGCGCACGCCCTCGACGTAGTAGTCCTCGTGCTTCTCGTTCACGCGTTCGGACAGCAGCGGGAAGTCCATGTCCCAGTACTTCTCGTCGACGATCCTGAATTTGCCGTGATGGCGTTCGATGGTGACGATGTGGCCGGGCTTGACCTGGTGTACGCCCTCGAAGGCGGTGCTGCCCGGCACGATGGTCTGCATCAGCTGGTGATACAACCCCTGCGAACTGAACTTGCGTGGCACCTCCGGGTGCGCGAACAGGACCTTGAGTTCGGAGCCGAACACGAGGGTGCCGTTCACCTCGGTGTAGTACAGCGGCTTCACGCCGAAGCGGTCGCGCACCAGGTGCAGGCGGTCCTTCTTCTTGTCGTACAGGGCGAAGGCGAACTCGCCGCGCAGGTCCTTCATCGCCTCTTCCATGCCGCGTTCGGGATAGAGGTGCAGGATCAGTTCCGAGTCGGACTTGGACCTGAAGCGTGCACCGCGCAGCGTCATCTCCGCGCGCAGGCGCTTGTAGTCATAGACCTCGCCGTTCATGGTCAGCATCAGGTTACCGTCCTGCGCGAGGAAGGGCTGGCGTCCGCGGTCCTGGTCCAGGTCGATGATGGTGAGCCGTGCGTGCGCGAAGCCCAGGCCGCGGTCGTCCATCACGTGATAGCCGAAGCCGTCCGGGCCGCGGTGGTGCTGGATGGCCGCCATGGCCACCAGCGTTTCCGGGTCGACGGGTTTGGACGGGTCGGCATGAATGTAACCGGCTATTCCACACATAGGTTTTTCGTTTCCCGTATTCGGTGAATGAGTGTCTGGATTACTCGGGCGCGTCCATCACGCGATGCACGCGCTGGGTGATGGAGGTGAGCAGCGCCATACGCACGAACACGGCACCGCGCGCCTGCGCGAAGTACCAGTTGTGCGGCGTGTCGTCGAGATCCGTGGAGAGTTCGTCGCCGCGCGCCAGCGGGTGCATGATGATGGCGCCCTTCTTCAGCGGCGAGTTGCGGTCCAGCCGCAGGTTTTCACCCAGGCGCTCGAAGCTGTCGCCCACCCAGGCGATGGAGTTGATGTACACCACGTCGAAGCTCGGCAGCAGGCCGTCGAGGCTGCGCGCGGTGCGGATGTTGAGGCCCCTGGCCTTCAGCGCCTCGCGCTGGCCCTCGAGGAACATCTCGTCGGTGTCGCCGATCACCACCACCTCCTCGAAGGCCTGCGAGAAGGTGGAGAGGAAGATCAGCAGGCTGCGTACCGTGCGCATGCGCGCCGGCACGCCGATGATGCCGATGCGGGCGCGGTGTTCGGGCGCCACCTCGTCCTGGCTGAGCTCCGGGCGCCACTTGAAGATGGTGTACATGTCGGCCAGGGCCTGGGTCGGATGCTCGTCGATGCCGTTGCCGGCATTGATGATGGGGATGCGCAGGGCCTCCAGCAGCTGGTAGGGCGATTCCTCGTCGCGGTCGCGCAGCACCACCACGTCGCCATAGTTGTTGAACATCTCGGCCACGTCCGACAGCGACTCGCCCTTGGCGATGCCGGTGGTGGCCGGGTCGGTGATGGACATGATGTCGCCGCCCAGGCGATGCCAGGCACTCTCGAAGGAGAGCCGCGTGCGCGTGCTCGGCTCGTAGAAGGCGCTGATGAGGATCTTGCCCACCAGCGGCGGGTGCATCAGCGCCGGGGTGGTCTCGTACAGCGCGGCCAGACGACAGAGCTGGCGCAGGTGGTCGCGGTCGAACTGCTGCGCCGAGATGATCGGCCGGTTGGCCAGATCGATCAGCACCTCCGGGTCCTCGGTGATGCAGTCGAGCAGCCCGGTGGGGCGCTCGATGCCGACCGTCCACTGGCGGGCCTCGATGGGCTTTTCCAGCAGCGGGTGCAGTTTTTTCCTTACCATAGTCGTCCCTTTCGGCGGTCGTTGATCCAGAAGGCGATGAGGATGAAGGGGCTCAGCGCGGTCGCGGCCACGGCGAGCGTGACGATGACGGCGAGTGCCGTGGTGCTGATGGTCATGTCAGCGGGCCTCCCTCGGTGCGGTGGTGGCCAGGCGTTGCCAGTCGAAGCTGGCCGGCGTGAGCAGGCTGCCGGCGAGTACGACCAGCATCGACACCAGGCCGGAGAGCAGCGCGGCGACGTAGAAGCCGATGGTGAAGAAACCGATCAGGCCGGCAGTGGTGCCGGCGATCATGGCCAGCGTCGCCACCAGCTGGTTGTTGCGCCGGCTGTACAGGCCCATGGCGATGGGCCAGATGGTGCTGGCGACGAAGGCGCCCGTGAAGTGCAGCAGCGAGCCCAGCGTGCCGATGCGCGGCAGGCACAGCAGCCAGGTGATCAGGCCCAGGCCGAGCACGATCCAGCGGGCGGCACGGTGCAGCTCGGCATCGCTGGCGTCCCGACGCAGGTGGCCGCGGTAGATGTCCTGCAGTACCAGGTCGGAGGTGGCGGCGAGCAGGGAGTCGAGGCTGGAGGCCAGCGCCGAGAACACCACGATGAACACCAGCACCGCGCCGGCGTAGCCCAGCAGTTCGCCCGCCACCTTCGGCCCCACCATGTCGGCCGCCGCCACGTTGATGCCGAGCGAGGGCACGGCCAGGGCGACGAAGCCGGCGACGATGGGGATGGGCATCCACATCAGGCCGGAGATGAGGTAGGCGCGAAAGCCCACCCCCTCGCGAAAGGCGAAGGCGCGGCTCCACCACACGTTGGAGTGGAAGATCTCGCCGATGCCGAACAGCAGGTTGTTGAACAGGAACATGAGCGCCGCCGGCATCAGCGGGTTCAGAAGCTCCGGGCGTTCGGCGAGCACGTCGGCGTGCATCTGCTCGAAGCCGATGGCGTCGATGGCCATCACCGCGATCACGGCCACGCCGAGCAGGATGATGATGGTCTGGATGAAGTCGGTGCCGATGACCGCTCGCAGGCCGCCGAGCAGGGTGTAGGCCATGCACACGGCGAGGATCACGCTCATGCCGATGCGGTAGTCGATACCGGTGAGCGTGTGGATGAGGATGCCGCCCGCCATGCCCAGGCTGATCAGCCATCCAATCGCATAGAACAGCGAGATGACGAGGAACACACGCCAGGCCCACACGCCGTAGCGCAGGCGGATGAAGTCGCCGCTGGTGAAGCCGTTGGGCATGAGCTGCTTGATGCGCCGCGCCAGCGGGGCGAACAGGATCAGTCCCACCGAGCCCAGCGAGTAGCCGAACATGCCCCACACGCCCATCTGGAAGGCGAGCTGCGGGGCGACCATGGTGGTGTTGCTGGTCACCCAGGTAGCCATGGCCGTGGCGGTGCCGAGCGCGAGCCCCACGCGGCGCCCGGCCAGCATGTAACCCTCCAGCCCCTTCGCCTTGCGGCCGAGGAACCAGCCGAGCCACACCCACAGGACGCTGAACAGGGCGAGGATCAGCCAGCCCGTGCCGGGGGTGAGGATGGCGCTGTTGACGCTGTTCATCGACGGGTTTCCTGGTCGCTATGCCGGGACGCTGTCCTGGGCCTCTTCGGTGACGACCTTGCAGATCTCGTTCACCGCCTGCTCGGTGCTGAACACGCGCGCGTAGCGGTCCTTCATGGTCTGGATGGTGGCGCTCTGCAGCGTGGGCGTCACCGTGGCGCAGCCGTCCTCGATGAGGGTGACGTAAAAGCCGAGATCGCAGGCGTCGCGGATCGCGGTGGACACGCACTCGTTGCTGTACACGCCGACCACGAACAGGCCGGTGATCTCCAGGTTGCGCAGGATGTACTCGAGGTTGGAGGCGTTGAACACGCCGCTGGCCGTCTTGTTGATGACGATCTCGTCGTCCATGGGCGCGACCTCCGGGAGGAACTCGGCCTCCTTGGAGCCGGGCGCGGCGTGCAGGTTGAGGCGCTTGTGCCCGGGACTGCGGTCGCGGCCGTCGCGGGTGAGCGACTGGATACGGGTGTGGATCACCTCCAGGCCGCGTTCGCGGAAGGCGTCCTGCAGGCGGCGCACGTTGGGCAGCACCGTGTGTTCCAGGCGGTCGAAGTAATACTGCTGTGCCTCCTTCGGCACGCCGGACTTTTCCGCATCGGCGAACACGCCATAGCCCGGGGCGGCATCCAGGTACTGCAGGTCGATGCACAGCAGGGCGGTGTGATGCTCCTGCAGCGACTCGACGACGGCCGGCGATTCGGTGAGCGCCTCGCGATAGGTCTCGCGCAGCGGGTCGACGTTGAGAAATTGCGGGTCGAGTTTCTGTTCTTCGGTCATGTAGGCTCAGCTCGCGAGTCGGTAGAGGGTGTTGAGCGCCACGTTGGCGCCCGTTTCGATGTCTTCCCAGGCGGACCACTCGGCCGGCGAGTGGCTGCGCCCGTCCTTGCTCGGGATGAAGATCATGCCGGCCCGCGTGAGGCGCGCCATGAACTGGGTGTCGTGGGCCGCGCCGCTCGGCATCGGGTGGGCGCGTACTTCCATGCCCTCGGCCACCTGGCTGATGGTGGCCATCACGCCCGGGTCGCACTTCACCGGCTCGATGTCGCTCAGCACGTCGAACTCGAACATGAGGTCGCGGCGGCGCGCGATGGCCGAGAGGGTGCGGCGGAAGCCGTTGGCCAGGCGGTTGAGCACCTCGGGGTCGGTGTCGCGCACCTCGATGATGAAGTCGGCCTGGCCCGGCACCACGTTGGCCGCACCCGGCTTGAGCTCCACGCGGCCGATGGTGGCCACGCTGTTGGCGCTGCCCTCCTCCTCCAGGATGCGCGGCAGCTCGCCGGCGAGTTCCGCCACGCCGAGGAAGGCGTCGCGGCGCATGTTCATGGGGGTGGTGCCGGCGTGGTTGGCCGCGCCGATCAGGCGCACGTCCCACTTGCGCACGCCGGCGATGCCCTCGACCACGCCGATGGGAATGCCCATGCGGTCCAGCACCGGGCCCTGCTCGATGTGCAGTTCGAGGAAGGCATGCAGGCTGTCCGGGTTGCGGCGCGCGCGCAGCATGTCCATGGCGTTGAGGCCGCGCGCCCGCATGGCGTCGATCAGGGTCTCGCCGTCCACCGCGCGGGCGTTGTAGATGTCCTCGGGCGAGAGCTGCCCCGACATGGCCTGCGAGCCCGGCATGCCGCCGAAGCGCCCCTCCTCGTCGGTGAAGGACACCGCCTCCAGCGGATGGCGGATCGGCAGGTCCAGCTCCTTGATGCGGCGCACGCACTCCAGCGCCACCAGCACGCCCAGCGCGCCGTCCAGGTGGCCGGCGCCCGGCACGCTGTCCAGGTGCGAGCCCATCATCACCGAGGGCGTCTGGTGGTCGTAGCGGTAGCGCGCGTGGATGTTGGCCGCGCCGTCCTCGTACACCTCCAGCCCCGCCTCCCGGATGCGCTCCTTGAACCAGGCGCGGGCCTCCCAGTCGGCATCGGTGAAGGCCATGCGGTAGATGCCATGGTCCTCGCGCCGGCCGATGCCGGCGAGGGTGTCGATCTCCTGTTGCAGGCGATCGAAATTGACTTCGAGACGGGGGGTGTCGGTGGCAGTGCTCATAGGCCCTCGGGACGGGATCGGGTGAGTGTCTCGCCGCGCAGGATCAGCACCAGCGTGGCGAGGAAGACGATGGCGCCGAGCAGCAGAAAGGTCAGCGCGCGGGAGAGGGGGTGATGGCGCACCTCGACGTGCACGGCCTCGCTCCAGGGCGAGGGGCCGGCCTCGTGCAGGGCGCGGATGCGGTAGTAGTAGTCGCCGTCCGGCTGGCCGCTGCGCAGCGTGGCCAGGTCCGCGCCCTGGTAGAGCACGCGCGCATCGGCAAAGTCCGCCCGCGTGGCCTCTTCGAGCAGGAAGCGCCCGGCCTCGCCCTGCCAGCTCAGCCGGTAGTAGCCCGCCGTGGCCACCGCGCTGTCGCTCTCGAGCCGGGGCGCCTGCGCGCCCGCCAGCCCGGGCAGGAGCAGCAGCAACGCCAGCAACAGCGCGGCCGGCACGCGGGCCGGATTGGTCGGCTTGATCGCGATGGGAAACCCCGCATCCGTGAATTAGTTTTGTACAATAACAGTTTGCTGGAAACCGTTCAAACGCAGGCCGGCCCGCAAAGTGGTGGTGCCGGCGACACATCAGTTATAGTTCGGCCGCCGACAATCGTCAGGCGCCGGTCTGCGGGCCGGCGACCGCACAGGCCTTATAGACAGAGAAGGGGTGAGGAATGAAACGCTACGGAATCCGCGTCACGCTGCCCGCGGGCGACACCATGCGCGCCGCGCACCTGCTGGGCGACGACTTCGAGTCCTACCGCTGGTTCGATACCGCCGAAAAACGCGATGCCGCCTACGAGATCATGGCCAAGCAGCTCTACAACTACCGCAAGGGCGACGTGGTCACGCAGGTGCTGGAGAAGGTGGAGGGCTGAGCCGTCCGGGTTGCAAGCCGCGTAGGAGCGCCGCAAGGCGCGATCAGGGGTGGCACGTCGCCCGGGTCTTTGCATCGCGCCTTGCACCCAGAGGGCATAAACAGCGCTCCTACGAATCTTGCGAGTTCACGCCCTGCAAAACCCTTCCCCGAGTGCCTCCGTCATCGCCTTGCGCCGTTCTTCCAGCGTGATCCCGTCATAGGCCTTTGCCGGCACCTGCCCCCAGACGGGCCTGGGCCAGGCGGGGTCGTCCTGGTAGCGGGCGATGTAGTGGATGTGCAGCTGCGGCACCATGTTGCCCAGGGCGCCGATGTTGAGCTTGTCGGGCTGGAAAAGCTCGACGATGGCGCGTGACAGCTCGGTGGATTCGCGCAGCCACTGCTGCTGGTCGGCCTCGGTGAGCTGGTAGATCTCGCGCGCGCCCTCGCGGTCGGGCACGAGGATGAACCAGGGGTAGTTGGCGTCGTTCATCAGCAGCACCCGGCACAGCGGGAAGCGCCCGATCTCGATGCAGTCCTTTGCCAGCTGGGGGTGGAGTTCGGCCATGGTCTCGTCTCGCGGTGTCAGTTCAGCGCGGGAAGATACAGGGCCCAGAGCAGCAGGGGAACCAGGGCCAGGGTGGCGGCCGCGGGGATGAGGATCAGGGCCCAGGCGGTGCCCTTCACGCCGCGCCACATCAGGTAGGCGCCGATCACCGAGGGGAAGACGAACAGCATGCCCCAGGGAAAGGTCAGCAGCGCGAGGCGGGTGAGCATGGGCAGGGGCTGGCCCTCCGGGAAGAACGCGCGCGGAAACTCGACGAGTATCCAGGCGAGCCCGATCCAGGCGCCTGCCAGCACCGCCACGAACAGGACGGCGGTGGTCTTTTCCAGGCTGGTCGGCTGTTGTGCGGTCATCTCCCCTCCTCCAGGCATATCGATCGGGTGGGGCCTGCTTCCGGGCCGGGCGCGAGTTGGTAGAATAGCCGACTTTCCAACCCACCGGGGCAATCCACATGTTCAAGGTAAACGAGTACTTCGACGGCAAGGTCAAGTCCATCGCCTTCACCGCCGAGGGCGGTCCGGCCACCATCGGCGTGATGGCCACGGGCGAATACGAGTTCGGCACCAGCCAGATCGAGCACATGAAGCTGGTGAGCGGCAAGATGGCGGTGCAGCTGCCGGGCGACAGCGAGTGGCGCGACATCCCGGTGAACGGCACCTTCATCGTGCCGGCGGACGCCAGGTTCGGCGTGCGCATCACCGAAGAGGCCTCCTACCTCTGCCTTTACAAATGAGTTTCGCGGGGCGCCGCCCGGCGCCCCGCCTCAGGCAAGCCCGAGCAGCCAGGCCCCCAGGTAGGCCAGGCTGGAAAGCCCCAGCAGCGCACCCCAGAAGGCCATCCACAGCTCCCGGCGCCTGAGGCCGAAGACCAGGAAGCCGATCCCCAGCAGCAGGCCGTAGATGGCCGTGCCCACCAGGATCCCGTGGCTGCCGGCAAAGGCCGTCTCGGCCGGGTCCGCCCCCTCCAGATAGCGCATCGCCCCTCCCATGTCGTCGCGCCGGCCCCTGCCGGCATGCTGCAGCACCGATCAAAACACAGATTCGCGCCAGACCCCAAACCGCCCCCGGTTTCGCATCGGGCTGGTTTCGAATCGCGCGGGGTTTCCTGCTAACCTTCTGACATCACGCATCCATCACCAGAGGCCCACCCATGGCGCAGGACCAGAGCACCCCCGAGATGAACCCGAGCGAGCTCTACCTCGAAGAGCTCTTCACCGACCGCAAGATCGGCACCATCCGCCGCCTCACCCCCGTCAACGGCAAGGGCGAGACCGACGGCACCCGCCCCGTCGTCTACCTGGGCGAGGCCCAGCTCATATCCTCCGCCGGCCCGCTGCCGCTCAACTTCGAGATCCCGGCCGCCTCGCTGGAAGAGGCCGCGAAGAAGTTCGCCACCGAGGCCGAAAAGGCCATCGAGCGCACCATGCGCCAGCTCGAGGAGATGCGCCGCGAGGCCGCCTCCGGCCTGGTCCTGCCCGGCCAGGGTGGGGGTATGGGTGGCGGCGGCATGGGCGGCCCTGGAGGCATGGGTGGTGGCATGGGCGGCGGCGGTATCCAGCTCCCCTGATCCCGCACCCGTCCGGAACGGAGTCCACTGGATGAAACACCCCCTGCTCACCCTGCTCGCCGCGGCCGTGCTCCTCGCCGGCTGCGGCAGCCCCGTCCGCGAGGCGGACGCCCCCGCCACCGTCGACCACGTCGACCTAGCGCGCTATACCGGCACCTGGCACGAGATCGCCAGGATCCCCAACCGCTTCCAGGCCCAGTGCGTGGCCGACACCACCGCCACCTACAGCCTGCGCGAGGACGGCCGCATCGACGTGCTCAACCGCTGCCAGGTCGAGGGCGGCGAGTACGACGAGGCCCAGGGCATCGCCCGTATCGTCGATACCGACACCAACGCCAGACTCCAGGTCAGCTTCGTCAGCTTCCTCGGCCGTCAGTGGTTCTGGGGCGATTACTGGATCATCGGGCTCGCCGAGGACTACTCCTGGGTGGTGATCGGACACCCGGAGCGGACATATGGGTGGGTACTGGCGCGGGAGCGTGACCTGGGGGATGAAGCGATGGGGCGGATCAACGAGATATTGGCTGCGAACGGTTATGAGCTGGAGGAGTTTGTGGAGAGCTCTAAGCGGGCGCCTTGAGCAGAAGCCGTGGTCAATCCCCAATTGTCCCGATTAGGCGTTTGAACTCATGAAGCTGATACACAAAGTCTTGGCGCCGATGGCGTCCCTGAAGATTCAGGAGAGGTATGTCATTGATGGAACCAAGGAAGAATATCTTCTTCCGGAAGAATTGCTGAACTCAGCCAAGAATATTCTCTTTGAACAAAAGGGAATCGTTCTAGAGGAAAACGAGATACTGAGTGATCTAAAGAAAGCTATCCGTGCCATTGAAATTCCTGACGAAATTACCGGCGACGAGCTGGTCCGTAACTACGAGCCGTGGAGGCGGATCAGGGAATTGTCGAAAGACTATCTGGTGAAGGACGGATTCGATCTGGAGGGATGGGAGAGGAATGAGTTGTGAGTCGAATAGGGTTTGAAAATAAATCCGTCTCATTTTTCGCTAATTATCCTGGTGTGTGCGTAAGCTTCCCCGTCAAGTAGACAACCCAAAAGTAGAATCACTTGCCTGCTTGA
>JABURS010000012.1 GCA_014762505.1 Chromatiales bacterium
GGGCAACGGCCCCCGCCAGGCCGCCCTCACCGAGGCCTTTGCCCAGGCCCTGCGCAACCTCGCCCCGCGCCAGGAGAGCCCCACCCGGCTGCTCGCCCTGCTGCAGGCCGTGGTCACCCGTCCGCCGGGCAGCGACGCCCCGCCCGAGGCCCTGCGCCAGCTGGTCCGCGAGGCCATCGCCCGCCTGCCGGGACCGCGCGAACTCAGCCAGCCCGATAGCCTGCGCCGGCTGGTCGAACAGGCGCTGACCCCGCTGCCCGCCGGCACGACCAGCCGGCCGGCCAGCGAGACCACGGGCAGCCTGCGCGAGCTGGTCGCCCGCCTCATTGCCCTGCTCGCCCCGCGCGAGCCCGGGCCGGCCCGCAGCCAGCCCCCACTCACCCCCCTGCCGACCCGCAGCGACGCGCCACCCACGCCGGCCGCGCGCTGGGGCGGGCTGCCCGCCCAGCTCACGGTGCCCCAGCTGCTGGCCGAACTGTTCGCCGCCGCCCGCGGCACCGAGGCCCGCCAGGGCCTGCAGCAGCTCGCGGCCGTGGAAGGCCTGGCAAACGGGGAACAGCGCCTGCAACTGGAACTGCCGCTGCGCCTGGGCAACGGGCTGGACCTGCTCTCGCTGGTCATCCGCCGCGAGGGCGGCCGGGGCCAGGCCGACGACACGACACGTCCCTGGCAGGCAACGCTCGCCATCGCCCTGCCCGACCTGGGCGGCATCCAGGCGCACATCGCCCTGGCGCGCCAGCGCGTCACGGTGGACTTTCACGTCGAGGAACCGGCCACGCTGCGCCGGCTGGAAGGGGAGATCGACCGCCTGCAACACGCCCTGCGGGCGCGCGCCATCGAGGTACAGCGGATCAGTGCAAGACTGGGCGAGATGCCGCCCCAGGATCAGCCGCCGCGGGACCGGCTGGTGGACATCAGCGTATGACACAGCGCGAAGACAGGGCCGCCATCGCCCTCTACTACGACGGCCACGACGCCCCCCACATCACGGCCAAGGGCCAGGGCGCCCTGGCCGAGCAGATCATTGCCCTGGCGCGCGAACACGGTGTGCCCATCCACGAAGACGAGGCGCTCACCCGGCTGCTCGCGCGCGTCCCCCTGGGCGACGAGGTCCCCGAGGCCCTCTACGTGGCCGTGGCCGAGGTACTGGCCTTCACCTTCTACCTGGCAGGGATGACGCCGGAGGATATCCGCAGGCGACGGGAGGGGGATGGATGAGTCGCGTAGGAGCGTCCGCGAGGCGCGATAGGGGGTGGCACTTCGCCACAAACATGGCCATCGCAGCTTACGCAGCTTGTATGTTGTGTCCCGACAGGCCAGAAAGGGCTTGTCGGGGTGGAGGGACGAGCTTGGCATCTGGCC
>JABURS010000013.1 GCA_014762505.1 Chromatiales bacterium
ATAGGTTACGAGAAAATTCTACTTTTGAGCACCGTTAGTTTTCGGGGGGATTACCCTTGTACCCCACCGAGCCTGGAAAGCAAAAGATCAAGAACGCAATAGTTCACGGGATCTAAGAACGCGACTATTTTTGAGATAAAAGAGATGCCAGAGAATTGCGGCAAACGAATGTTCCTAACGTCCTGTAAAGTTGGTATGTTTCCATTCGCTACCAGCTGCTGAAATTGTCCTAACTGAGCAGCAGTAACTCCGTTTCTGAAATGGTTAACACGATACATTTGATAACCAGCGTTCGCGTTTCCCCAGTAAATGACATTGGCAAGGCCGTATTCCGTTTGTTGCCCATGAGGTGAAATCAGCATCCCTCGAATGACACCCTCCAGGGCAGGCATATTCCCCGCATCGACTTGTGCATTATTGAGAAAGTCGAAATAGACCGCTGGGAACGCGTAGCCCTGAATTGACGCCTCCAAGTCATTTGCTTGTTGTATTGTCAGAGGCACTCAACTCTCCTGGTCGCATAACGCCCAAGCTCACCCGACGCGGGCCGCGTAGCGGTACGCGGTCGGGTGGAGCGCCGTGTTAGGCATTTTCGGTATCACGACTCCTCGGCAGTCAGCGCGTAACTACGACCCTTCTTCTCGCGCCGTACTCGCCCAAGAACTTCACCATAGTAGAGCGCCCACTGTGTTTGCTCGCGTTCGTACGGCACATGCTTATATAACTCGCTCTGCAAAATACCGGGGGATGCACATATTACTTTCAAAGCTGATGTAAGGATGGCGTCAAACAATGGGTCATCAACCACGTACCGCGCCTGTTCAGATCTCAGCATGGCGTTGACCTGCTCTTTGGTAGCCGGATCTCGGATTACGCTGGCAGCGTATGCAGATTTCTGGTACATCAACCTGGCTCGTTCAAAGTCCCTTGCTTCCCAAGCGATCCGGGCCACTTTTACAAACTCACCGACGTCACCGGGCAGCAAAGGCTCAACGGCCCTGCGCACTTCCCCCATAGGGTGCGCAGGCGTAGACGAAGCCGGCTTGGTCACTTGTCTGCGCCCAAAGAACTTATCGAGCAACCCCATAATCTTCTCCCTCTCCCTTTCAAACGATGCGCCTTGGACACTATCTCATCTTGACTTCTGCTCTGCACGCACAGTCCAACCGGTCACATGGCGGATACCCGCTATCCCAGAACGGATCATCGAACCTAAACGTCTTGCCGTCCAACTTATTACATCGCTCCGGTGTATCAGGTCCTTGAAATGCTACGAATCTCCAATTTGGATATCTCTCCGATATTTCAAGCATCTGCTTCCTGCGTCGTAGCGCATACGCAATTGCTGCTATACGCCTAGCGAACATTGCACTCATGTCGCGGTGGTTCACGGTTCCTGGCTTCTCTAGTTCAGAGACAAGCCTTTCGCGCAATGCCGTTGTCAGTTGCTCGGCTGCATCGGATTCAACAACGCTAATGATGGCATTTATGATGTCAGCCTTCTTTGAACCGGCAGCACCCGATTCTTTTGTTGCGTGTTCTTTGTATATCGCGCGAAGCTCCGGCACCTTCAAGCCACCCAAGAGTTCAGCCAATGAGCTGCCGTTTATATCGGCTATTTCTTCCTCGTAAGATTCTTTGTCACGTTCTACAAGATAATTCACGTAAGCCGCCCATCGCCAAGTTCCCTCTGGCAAATGCTTCATGACGGTTTCCTGCTCACGACGTGGGCTTCCCGATGTATGGGCCACCAAGAGTTCCGGAAGCAATAATTCAAGCGCCCTACGATCTGCATCAACGCCTTCGGCGACCTTCCAGAAGGCTGGCTCGTAGTACCACTTGTTATCCTGCGCATTTTCTCTGATTTCTTGTTCGGTAAACGTCCGCACCTCGATGGAGGCGTTGAGAGAGACTCCGCCCGCGTCAATCTCACCCAGATCTTGGCGGTAAGTGACCGTTCCCTTTTCCCTTCGTTGGCTCGTAGTTGCGCCCGTACTGACAGTGCTGCTCGGGCCTGTGCTACGAAAGACTGAGCGGATAAAGTCCAAAATGCCCAAAGCTACCTCCTTTTTTATTGCCTAACGCCAAGCTAACCTGCTAGCTACGAGGCGCTGAGCGCCGAAGTAGCGCGTCAGGTTAAGCGACGTGTTATGCGGCATCTGCAATCTTGTACAGGCTTTGCACAAAGCCGCTTTCATAACTGCGTGTCCATACATGCTGTAGCCTGATGTCACGTGTCAATGGACCGAACAGCGGTATTCCGTCGCCAATTAGCACGGGGATTCTAGTTATAGTCATGTCCTGAATCAGACCTGCTTGCAGGAAAGCCTGGATTGTCTTTCTACCATCAACGTAGACGCGCTCAGAACCGGACGAAGCCAATAGTTGAATCAACTCTGTGGGAGACGATGAAGTCCCCTCAACGCCTTCCTTGAGGCTCTTGAGGTTCTTCGGGAATCCACTACTCAAGACGATGACATTCTTGCCTTGATACGGCCATTCCTTGAATGTCAACGCCAAGTCATAAGTCTTTCGGCCCATGACAAGCGTATCTATGGACGCGAAGAACTCATTGAAACCATAGTCTTCGCTCGCAACCTCACCATCGCTCCCAGGCAGCCAATCAAGATCGCCGTTCTTTCTTGCGATGAAGCCGTCTAGGCTCGTTGCGATAAATACTGAGCACGTAACAGACACATCCGCCCCTTCATGACGCATAACGTTCCGCTTGAGCCGCGGATTGCCCTGGAGCGCAGCGGAAGGGTAAGCCGTCGGACTCGAAGCGGTGGTTATGCAAGTTGCTCATCGCTCACCTGCCAAAACGATATTTGGTATTGAGAATAATCGTCCGCATCGTCTGGCACGAAGAACTCGACTACGCACGGACGCTCCGGAAACTGCCACTGCAGCTTGGCTTCGTAGATTTCTTTCAAGACAGTGCCAAGCCGAATCAATTTGTCCTTCGAAATATCCTCACAGCTCAAATGCTGAATGTCTTGCAAGTGCCTGTGGTTCATCACCCACTCAACAGACTTTCGCGTGCTCCCGTCTCGGCCTTCGAAGCCCCTTAACGACGCCTCAGAGAAACCCTTCGGAAGGATGTACCCTTCGAATTCTGTGAACTCCGGCCAGAAGATGGCCGCGTAGCCTACAGCAAGAGAAAAGTTGCCGGCGCACCCAACCCAAGACTCAAGGTCAATCCCTGAACCGTTGTTCCACGAGCCAAGGTCAGCCTTCATGCTTTCGGGTATATCCATCGCCGTCCCTTACGCATAACTATAATTAGTGGGCCTAAATGACCGGTTTAAACCGGTCAAATGGGACCCGTAGCAGCGGAGTAGTTGAAAAATCAACCACATAGTGAATAATAACCGGACAATCCAGGAGAAATCGGACACAAGGAGGTGTCTATGGGCCAGCCACGGCTGCTGGACCGTCTGAGAGAGGCGATCCGGGTACGTCATTACAGCATCCGCACCGAGGATGCGTATGTGCAGTGGGTGCGTCGATTCATCCTGTTCCATGACAAGCGCCATCCTTCGACAATGGGAGCGTCCGAGGTCGAGGCCTTCCTGAGTCATCTGGCCGTAGACAAGCATGTGTCGGCCTCCACGCAAAATCAAGCGCTCTCCGCCATCCTCTTTCTATACAAGCACGTCCTCGATATGGACCTGCCGTGGCTCTCGGACGTGGTGCGCGCGAAGCGCCCGGAACGCTTGCCCGTTGTGCTCACACGCCAGGAGATCCAGCGACTGTTCGGCCAGTTGCACGGGGTCAATGGCCTGATCGTTCGGCTGGCGTATGGCACGGGGATGCGACGGATGGAGGTGTTGCGCCTGCGCGTGCAGGACATCGACTTCGGTTACAACCAGATCACGGTGCGGGCGGGCAAGGGCAACAAGGACCGCCAGACCATGTTGCCCCGCGCCCTGGCCGGTGAACTCAAGGTTCATCTCACCAAGGTGAAACAGGCGCACGAGTCGGACCTGGCCGAGGGGTTCGGCACTGTGGCCCTGCCGGATGCGATCGAGCGCAAGTACCCGAATGCGGCCACGGAGTGGCGCTGGCAGTACGTGTTTCCCGCTCCGAAGCGCTCGATCGACCCACGCTCGGGGTCGGAACGTCGTCATCACTGGTACGAGAAGAACGTTCAGCGCGCACTGAGCCAGGCGGCGCGTGCGGCTGGCATCCACAAGCGCGTGAGCATGCACGTGATGCGCCACTCGTTCGCGACGCACCTGCTGGATGACGGCTATGACATTCGTACCGTACAGGACCTGCTAGGTCATGCCGATGTGAAGACCACCATGATCTACACGCACGTTCTGAACCGTGGCGGCCGGGCCGTGTTGAGCCCACTGGACACGCCCCGATAGACTCTGCCCACAAAAAAGCCCGACCTCTCGCGAGGCCGGGCCTTGATCGGGTACTACCCTGGGATCACTCCCAGAAGCGCCACCACTTGCGACGCTGTTCGCGGGCCTCCTGGCCCTGCTCGGAGCCCTTGCCGGCTTCCTTCTGTTCATGTTCCATCTTGCGCTCGCGCAGCTGTTCCTGCTGCTCGGCGCCTTTGCCCTTGCCCTGGCCCATGTCGTCGGGCTTGCCCTGCTGACCCTGGCCCTGGCCCTTGGCCTTGTCGCGGTAGGCGCCGTCGCTGGTGCCTTTGCTGTCGCGGTGTTCCTGGCGCTGTTCGCGGTCGCGGCTGCGTTCCTCGTTTTCTTCCGCCTCGCTGGCCTCCTGCTCGGCGGTCTCGGCCTGGGCCAGGACGAGCGGCTGTGCCGATGCCGGGGCGGCCATGGCGGGTGCGCCCAGTGCGGCGGCCAGCAGCAGGCCGAGGGCGGTGGAGGGGATGGTCATCTTCTTCATGGTCTTCTCCTTGGACATTCCGTGGCAGTGAGGAGTCGGACGGTCGGGCACGGATACCCTGCCGGCCGTTTTTATTGATGCGTCGTAGTATCGGGATTTGCTGATACGCGCGCATTGACCGACCGCAAAGAATCGATCAATCGTCCCGCGCCCGCAGGTAGTCGCGCAGGGCGATGGCGTTGTTGTGCGCCCGGTCCCTGGCGGCATAGACGAGGGTGATGCGCCCCTGCCCTGCCCAGTCGCGCAGCTGGGTCATGGCCTCGCCGGCCTGGTCGAGCTCGGCGAAGTAGCGCTGGCGGAAGGCATCCCGGCGTGCGGGGTCGTGACCGAACCAGCGGCGCAGGTCGTCGGAGGGGGCGAGGTCTTTCAGCCAGGCGTCGATCCGCGCCTCGGCCTTGGCGATGCCGCGCGGCCAGAGGCGGTCGACCAGGATGCGGCGGCCGTCCTGCGGGCCGGGGTCGTCGTAGATGCGGCGGGTCCAGATCTGCATGCGCCTGTTATAGACGCCGCCGGCCGTGCTGTCAGCCTGGGCGGCGGCTGCGCACGCGGATGGCCTCTTCCAGCTCCTGGGCCTCGAGCACGTCGCCGATGGCCTTGATGCTCTCCTTGAGCTCGGGAATGATCACGTCCTCCAGCGCGCGGGCGCGGCGCTCGGTGCGCTGGTATTCGCGCAGCAGGCGCGTGAGGTTGGCGGTGGTGGCGGCCAGGGCCGCGAGGTCTTCGAGCAGGACGAGAAACGCCGTCTTGGCGTGCTCGCCCTCGGTGGTGGCGAGGTCGGCGCTGGCCTGGCGCGCGGCCTCGATGTCGAGCCGCGCCTCGGTGAGCGGCACGCCGAGCAGGCTGCGCCGGTGCTGCCTGAATTCACCGGTGGAATCGGCGGCCGGATAGGCGGCCAGCCCCTCCAGGCCATGACGCTGTACGGCATGGGCCAGCGCGGTACGGGCATCCTCGCGATGCGCGAGATAGGCGCGACGCTGGCTCTCATAGCGCTTGAGCTGTACGACGATCTCGCTGGCGAGCAGCACGCGCTTCTCGTCGAGGAAGGCGTGCCCCTCGCGCATCACCCCCTGCTCGTCGCGCAGCTCCAGCAGGGCCGAGCGGGTGGGGATGAGATCGCTCATCCGCTGCCCTCCCCGTCGATGTACTGCGCGATCTGCGCGTCGTTGAGACGGTTGAGCGCGGTGCGCGGCAACGCGCGTAGCAGCTCCCAGCCCAGCGCCATGCTCGCCTCCAGGCTGCGGCGCTCGTCCTGGGCCACGTAGTCGTGCTCGAACCGGTGGGCGAAGGCGAGGAACTGCCGGTCCTCCTCGGCCAGGCCGTCGTCGCCGACCACGGAGGCCAGCAGGCGCGCCTGCTGCGCGCGGGCATAGGCGGCGTAGAGCTGGTTGGCCAGCGCCGGGTGATCGGGGTGCGTGTAGTCGCCGCCGGTGCCGTCCTTCATCAGGCGCGACAGGCTCGGCAGCACCTTCACCGGCGGGTACACGCCCTGGCGGTCGAGCTCGCGGTCGATCACGATCTGGCCCTCGGTGATGTAGCCGGTGAGGTCCGGGATGGGGTGGCCGATGTCGTCGGCGGGCATGGTGAGGATGGGCAGCTGGGTGAGCGTGCCCGCCCGGCCGTGCACGCGCCCGGCGCGCTCGTAGAGGGTGGCGAGGTCGGAGTACATGTAACCGGGATAGCCCTTGCGGCTCGGGATCTCGCCGAGGCTGGAGGAGACCTCGCGCAGGGCCTCGCAGTAGTTGGTCATGTCGGTGATGATGACCAGCACGTGCATGCCTTCCTCGAAGGCGAGGTACTCGGCGGCGGTGAGCGCGTAGCGCGGCGTGAGCAGGCGCTGGGTGCTGGAGTCAGAGGCCAGGTTCAGGAACAGCACGGTGCGTTCCAGTGCCCCGCTCTCCTCCAGGCGATGGCGGAAGTACTCGGCGCTGTCGTAGGGCAGGCCGATGCCGACGAAGACGATGGCGAAGTCCTCGTCCGAACTGCGCAGCCGCGCGTTGACGGCGATGTCCGCGGCCAGGCGGTCGTGCGGCAGACCGCCGCCCGAGAACAGCGGCAGCTTCTGCCCGCGCACCAGGCTGTTCATGATGTCGACGGTGGAGACACCGGTCTCGATGAAGTCGCGCGGCGTCTCGCGCTGCACGGGGTTGATGGGCAGGCCGCCGATCTCCAGGTGCCGGCGCGCGGCCACCGGCGGGCCGCCGTCGACCACCTCGCCCACGCCGTTGAAGACGCGCCCGAGCAGGCCGGGACCGACGCCGAACTCCAGCGGCCGGCCGGTGAGGTTGAGGCGGATGTCGTCGAGGTTGAGCCCCATGGTCGGCTCCAGCACCTCCACGGTCATGCGTTCCTCGTCGATGCTGACGATGCGCCCGAGGCGCTGGCGGCCGCTCGCATCCTCCACGTACACGGCCTCGTTGAGCGTGACCTCGGCCAGGCGCTTGAGGAACAGCAGCGGCCCCTCCAGGCGTTCGGCCGCGCCCTCCAGGTAGATGCGACTGCGCAGCTGCGTGATGCGCCCGCTCATGCCGTCACCTCCTCGGCCAGTGCACGCAGCTCGCGCTCCATGTCCTCGCCCAGGGCCTGGTAGGCGGCGAGATCGTCCGGCGGCAGATCCTCGCCCATGCGCTGCAGGCGCCGGTAGATGCGCAGGCCCGTGACCTCGGCCGGCGTGACGCCGTGGGCCACGGCCTGCTGGGCGAGCTCGGCGAAGCGGATGAGCAGGCGCAGCATGACGGTCTGGCGCTCGGGCGAGGCGTAGCGGTCGTTCTCGGAAAAGGCCGACTGGCGCAGGAAGGCGTCGTTCAGCAGCTCGGCGGCGAGCAGGCGCATCTGCTGGCCGAAGGGCAGCGCGTCCTTGCCGATGATGCGCGCCATGCGCTCGAGCCGCGTCTGTTCCTCCAGCAGGGCCAGCGTCTCGCGGCGCAGGCGCGGCCAGTCGCTGTTGCCGCGCGCCTGCCACCAGGCGGCCAGCCGCGGGGTCTCCTCGGCGTAGGACTGCAGCGGGTTGATGGCCGGGTACATGCGTGCCTGCGCGCGCTTCGCGTCCAGCGCCCAGAAGCTGCGCACGTAGCGCTTGGTGTGACTGGTCACCGGCTCGGAGAAGTCGCCGGCCGGCGGCGAGACCGTGCCCATGACCGTGACCGAGCCGATCTTGCCGGCCAGCGTCTCGCCCTTGGCCGCCCGCTCGTAGAAGTCGGCGAGCCGGCTGCTGAGATAGGCCGGGTAGCCGGCCTCGCCCGGCAGCTCGCCGAGCCGCCCGGAGATCTCGCGCAGGGCCTCGGCCCAGCGGCTGGTGGAGTCGGCCATGAGCGCCACGTGCAGGCCCTGGTCGCGGTAGTACTCGGCCAGGGTGACGGCCGTGTAGATGCTCGCCTCGCGCGCGGCCACCGGCATGTTGGAGGTGTTGGCGATGATCACCGTGCGCTCCATCAGCGAGCGCCCGGTGCGGGGATCGGAGAGGCCGGGGAATTCTTCCAGCATGCCCGTGAGCTCGTTGCCGCGCTCGCCACAGCCCACGTAGATGATCACATCGGCACTGCACCAGCGGGCCAGCGTCTCCAGCAGCACGGTCTTGCCGGTGCCGAAGCCCCCCGGCACCGCCGCCTTGCCGCCCAGGCCCACGGGAAACAGCGAGTCGATCACGCGCTGACCGGTGATGAGCGGCTCGTCCACCGGCAGGCGGCGGGCCAGCGGGCGTGCGATGCGCACCGGCCAGTCCTGGCGGGCGGCGACCTCGTGCCGCTCACCGCGCGCGTCCTCGAGGCGACAGATCACCTCGGCCTCGCGGTACTCGCCGGCCGCCGCGATCTCCACCACCTCACCGCCGAGATCGGGCGGCAGCAGGACCTGCTGGTCCATGGCCCCTGCCCGCTCGGCCGCCCCCAGCACGGCGCCGGGCGCGAGCCTATCCCCCACCGAGACGGCGGGGGTGAAGCGGTAGTGCTGGTCGCGCTCGCGAAAGCCGCCGCGCGGGATGAAGGGCGTGTCGAAGCCGTCCAGCGGGCGCAGCAGGCCGTCGTACATGCCGCCCAGCACGCCCGGCCCGAGCGGGATGGAGAGCGGCCGGCCGGTGCCGGCGAGCCGGCGCCCCGGGGCGAGCCCGGTGGTGTCCTCGTAGACCTGCACGGTGATGTGGTCGCCGTCGAGGCGCACCACCTCGCCCAGCAGCCGCTCCTCGCCGATGGCGACCGATTCGTAGAGGCCGAAAGGCCCTTCCGTGCGGGCCCGCAGCAGCGGGCCGCCGATGTATTCGATGACTGCTTCGCTCATGTCGCGTCCGTCGTGGCGGTGGTGTCGAGGGCCTCGAGCAGGGCCTCGCGCAGGTGCCGGTCGGCCAGCAGGGTCGCCAGCGTGGCGTCGAGCACCACGCCCTGTGCGCGGATACGCAGGCCGGCATGCAGGTCGTCGACCTGTTCCACCGCTGCCGTGCGCGCCCCGCAGGCCGCAATGGCCCGGTCCCAGGCCGCCTCGTGGTGGGCCAGCCAGCAGGGGCCGCCGCGCACCAGGGTCCAGTCCCGCGTCGGCAGCGTGGCGGCGGCCTGCGCGACCAGGGCCTCGATCCAGCGCGCGGCGGGTCCGGGCTCGGCCCAGCGCGCCAGGAGGGCCATCTCCAGCTGCGACAGGGCCCGGTCGAACAGGCCCTGCAGGCGCTGCTGGGCACACTCGCGCTCGGCCGTGTGGATGCGCGCCTCGGCCAGGGCCTGCTCGCGGGCGATGCGCTCGCGCTCGGCCATCACCGTCGCGTGCAGTCGGCGGGCGGCGCTGCGCCGCGCCTCCTGCAGCAGCGCCTGCGCCTGCGCGCGGGCGGCCTCGATCAGCCCCTCGCACTCGCGCGCCTGGCTGGCGCGGATGTGCTCGATGAGCCGGTGCGCGTCCTGTCCCTGGCTCATGCCCCCTCCTCGCGCATGCCCAGCCGCCGCCGCACCTCGGCACCGACGTCGGGGGCGCCCCCGGTGCCGGCATCGTGGTTGATGGCATCGATCACGACCAGCAGCGGCTTCAGGGCCGCGGCATCCGCGGCGCGGCGACGGGGCTCCAGCCGCGCCGCCCAGGGCGCGGTGAGGATGAGCACGTCGCACTCGCCGCGCAGCTTCTCGTAACGCGCGGCGAAATCGTCCTCGTCCGGCGTCTCCACCTGCGCACCGGCCAGCCGGAAGCCGGCCGCGGTGAGCTCGTCGCCGAGAAAGCCGATGCTCGCCATCGTCCTCAGACCAGGCGGTTGAGGATGAGGATGGAGACGATCAGGCCGTAGATGGCGATCCCCTCGGCCAGGCCGACGAGGATGAGCGCCCGGCCGAAGAGCTCCGGCTTCTCGGCCATGAGGCCGACGGCGGCCGAGCCGACCCGGGCCACGGCGATGCCGGCGGCCAGGGCCGACAGGCCGGTGGAGAGGGCGGCGGCCATCAGGCCCCACTGCCAGACGGGGTCGCCCATCAGCTGGGCGAGGCCCTCGGTCTCGGCGGCGAAGGCATGGCTCGCACCCAGCAGCAGGGTGGCGCAGGCCGCGATCGCGATCGTGGCTTTCAACAACAGGGGAACGGCACTAGGACGGTTCACGCTGGACTCCTTGGTAATGCGGCGGTGGCTGGATGGGCTGGAAGGGCCGCCCGCCGCCCTTGAGGAAGCGGACGAAGAATTCGAACAGGATCAGGCGCGTGGTCTGGATCGAGACCACCAGGCCCTCGATGGCGAGGATGAGCAGGTTGCCGAGCACCAGGATCAGCGCGGTCGCCCAGAGGGCCGTGGTCGCCTCGGCCAGGCTCGTGACCGCCGCCGCCAGCCCGGCATGCGCCAGGGCGAAGGCGCCGACGCGCACGAAGGACAGGGTGTTGACGAGCAGCTGGAAGACGCGCTCGACGAGCTCGCCCGCCAGGTGCCCCACGGCCTTCAGGCCACCGCCGAGCGCGGCGGTCAGCAGCATGGTGACCAGCCCCAGGACGGCCAGCCACCCCAGGGCCGGCAGGAAGAAGGCGCCGAGGATCCCGGCATACAGCCCGATGAAGCCGGCCTCCGCCAGCCAGCCCAGCGGTCGGGTGTCCCGATCCCACCAGGCCTGCAGGGCATTGAGCAGGAGCCCGAGCCCCAGCAGCACCACGCCGATCACCAGCGAGCCGGCCAGCAGGGTCACCGGGTGGTTGAGCGGATGCAGCCACAGCGGCGTGATCAGGGTCTCGTTGGTGAAGATGCTGCCGTAGAGCAGGCCGAAGACCATGGCCGAGGCCCCGCCCCAGACCAGCAGCCGCGCCAGCGGCCAGCGCCGCATGAGCGCGAGCCCCAGCAGCAGGAACACGAGGCCGTGACCGACGTCGCCGAACATGTAGCCGAACAGCAGCGGCACGGCCACGGCGAGGATCACGGTGGGGTCGGCGTCCCGCCCGGCCGGCATGCCCAGGGCGCGCACGAAGGTCTCGAAGGGCTGCGCCCAGCGGCGGTGGCGCAGGATCAGCGGTGCGGCCCGGCTGCGCGGTGCCGGCGCGGCCACCACCAGGGCATTCACGCCGGCCTGTTCGAGTTCGGTGTCCAGGGCCTCGGGGGACAGCGTGGTCCAGCCGGTGAGGCGGATCAGGTGGCGCGTGGTGTGCAGTGCCCGCAGGTGATCGGCGATCCAGGCGCACTGGGCCAGCACGCCCAGGCGGCGGGCGAGGTCGTGGCGCTCGGCCAGCGCATGCATGCGGCGCACGGCGTCGGCGCGCCCGGCCTCCAGCTCCTCCAGCCGGACCTCGGCCACCTCCAGCGGCTCGGGGCGGCCGCGCAGCCAGTCCGGCCAGCCGTGGCAGTGCCCCTCGCCCCCCTGCCGGAAGACATCCAGCGCACCGGCGCGCCCGACCAGCAGCCGGCAGTCGGCGGCATGCGGTTCCGCCCCCGCCTCCCGGCCGGGCAGCCCGGCATCGATGGGCAGGGCCAGTATCCGCGAGTCCGCCGGGAGCACCGGCCCGTCGCCGCAGCAGAGCATGACGTCGATGCGCGAGCCGGCGACCTCCACCTGCGCCAGCGGCACCCCCGCCTCGCCCAGGGCCTGCAGCACGGCCAGCCACAGGCGGGCCTCGCGCCGGGCGGCATCCAGCCCCTCCAGTCCGTTGATGAGGTCCACCGCCTCGCGCCGCCAGGCCTCCACCCCCTCCAGGGCCGCCTGCATCGCGGCGAGCGGGTCCTCCAGGCCGACGGAGACCGGCGGTTCGGGCGCGGGCCAGGCGTGGCGATAGTCGCGCTCGAGCAGGCGGAAGCGCTCGGCGCCGGCGGTGAGGGCGTGGGTGCTGATGAGATGCGAGCCCCGCGCGCCGGCCGGCTCCACCTCCACCTGCCCGGTGGCGGCCAGCACATCGAGCGCGCTGGCAAAGGCCTCGTGCGGCAACAGGATCTCGATCCAGCGGGCGGCCTGCGGCTTGAGCATCAGGCCACCTCACCCGCCAGCTTCAGGTCCAGGCGACGCGGCACCAGCTCCGCACGCAGCCGCAGCAGCAGCCAGTGCACCAGCAGCGGATAGAGGGCCGCGAGCGGGGCCTGCATGACCTGGTGGTGGGCCTCGCGCAGCAGCCGCGGCAGGGTGCGCGACTCGGGGGCCAGCCCGGCCTCATGCAGGGGATGTCCCTCGACCACCGCCTCGAGCAGGTTCCGGAAACGGGCGTCCGCGCGCAGCACCGCCAGCGCCTCCGGCAGACGGCGCCAGAAACCGGCCAGCCAGTGCCGGTTGACCCGGTGGCGGCCACCGGCGCCCCGCCGACCCTGCCCGGCAGCCGCGCCCTGCCCGCCCAGGAGCTCGGCCAGGACCCCGGCCTCACGGCCTTCCAGCCAGGCGGCCAGCCGCGGGTCGGCCTGCATCCACTCCGGGGCGGGCTCGCGGCGCTGCAGAAAACCGGCGAAGTCGAGATAGGGCAGGTATTCGCACCAGCGCAGCAGCGGGGCGTAGGCCGGCGGCAGCCAGCCGGCCACCCGCCGCAGTTCCTCGACATGGCGCTGGCGCAGGGCCTGTTCGAGGCCATGGACGTCGGCCTCGCGCGACAGGCCGCCCAGCCAGTCGGCGAGCGGCTGACGGGCGGCGGCATCGAGGTAATGGTGGTAATCGACGAGCGGTGCGAGCTGGGCCCAGGCCCCCTCCCCCGGGATACGGGCCAGGCGGTGATGCAGGCGCGCCAGGGCATAGTCGAGCTGACCATGTCCGGGCGCGGCAGCCAGCAGGAGGCGGGCGGCCGTCATCTCAGCGCCCCTCGTCCGCTTCACCGAACAGCCCCTCGACCACGGCGTCCACCGCGGCGGTCACCAGGGCCGCCTCCTGGTCGGGATCGCCAGCCCGGTCGTAGAGCACCTGGCACTGCACCACGGCCCGCTCACGCCATTCGACCACGGCACGCTCGCGGATCTGGTGGACGCGGTGGATGCGCGCATCCGCCGTGGTCTCGATGGCCCGCGCCCGCGCACGCGCCGCCTCGAGGATCAGACGTGCCTCCTCGTGGCAGCGGCGCAGGGCCTCGGCGGCCGCCTGTTCGGCCGCCAGTACCTCGCGGATCGGCCCGACGTCTGCCTCGTTCGACTCCTTCCCTGAGTGCCTGTCCCGATCCTGCCGGGGCGTCTTACTCATCGGGCCTAGCGGACCTTGACCTGCACCAGCTCCTCGCCGTTCTTGTCGACCATGTGCACGGCGCAGGCCAGACAGGGGTCGAAGCTGTGGATGGTACGCAGGATCTCCAGCGGCTGGTGCGGGTCGTGCAGCTGGTGGTTGTCCATCAGCGCCGCCTCGTAGGGACCGAACTGGCCCTCGGCATCGCGCGGACCGGCATTCCAGGTGCTGGGTACCACGGCCTGGTAGTTGCTCAGCTTGCCGTCCTCGATCACCGACCAGTGGGCCAGCGCGCCGCGCGGCGCCTCCATGAAGCCCACGCCACGGCGCACCTTCTCCGTCTTGTGCCAGGTGGAGGGGTCCCATAGTTCCTGATTGTGGGTCTTCACGTCGCCCTGGCGGATGTTGTCGATGAGGTTGTCGTACCAGGTCATCATCTGGTCGGCGACGATCTTGCTCTCCAGGGTACGCGCGGCGGTACGGCCCATGGTGGAGAACATCGCCTCCAGCGGCAGGTCCAGGGTCTTCAGGGCGAAACCGGCGAGTTCGCGGGTGGCCTCGTGCCCGTTGGCATACATCATCAGCACGCGCGCCAGCGGCCCCACCTCCATGGGCTTGCCGCGCCAGCGCGGCGACTTGAGCCAGGAATAGCTCGCGTCCACGTCGAGGTGCTGGTACGGCGGCTTGGGTCCGGTGTAGTTGAGGTTGGTCTCGCCCTCGTAGGGATGCAGGCCCGCCTCCTTGCCCTTGCTGTAGTCGTACCAGGAATGGGCGACGAACTCCTGGATCTGCTCGGGGTCGTTGAGATCCATCGGATGGATGGTGGACAGGTCGCGATCGAGGATGACGCCGGCCGGCACCAGGTAGGTCGAGATGTCGTCGTAGCCCTTCTCCGGGAAGTCGCCGTAGGTCAGGAAGTTGCCCACGCCCTCCCCGCGCTTGAACCAGTCCTTGTAGAAGCTGGCGATGGCCAGCGTATCCGGCACATAGACCTGGTCGACGAAGGTCTGCATCTGGATGATGATGTCGCGCACCTGCGAGAGGCCGACGTCGTTGAGCGCGGTGCCGCCGGTGGCACCGGCGGAGGAACCGCCCGCACTGATGGCCGAGGGCGCGCCGCCGACCAGGAAGTTCGGGTGTGGGTTCTTGCCGCCGACGATGGCCTGCAGCTTGGCCACGTCGCGCTGCCAGGCGAGCGCGTCGAGGTAATGGGCCACGGCCATGAGGTTGGCCTCCGGGGGCAGCTTGTAGGCCGGGTGCCCCCAGTAGCCATTGGCGAAGATGCCGAGCTGACCGGACTCGACGAACTCCTTCACGCGCTTCTGTACATCGGAGAAGTAGCCCGGCGAGGAACGCGGATAGTTGGAGAGCGACTGCGCCAGTTCGGAGGTCGCCTTTGGATCGGCCTTGAGCGCCGAGACCACGTCCACCCAGTCCAGGGCATGCAGATGATAGAAGTGCATGACATGGTCGTGTACGAACTGCGCCCCGATCATCAGGTTGCGGATCAGCTGGGCGTTGGGCGGGATCGGATAATCCAGCGCATCCTCCACCGACCGCACCGAGGCGATGCCGTGTACCAGGGTGCAGACACCGCAGATGCGCTGGGCGAAGGCCCAGGCATCGCGCGGATCGCGGCCTTTCAGGATGGTTTCGATGCCGCGCACCATGGTGCCGGCGCTGGAGGCATGCTTGATGAAGCCATTCTCATCGGCTTCGGCCTCGATGCGCAGATGACCCTCGATGCGCGTGATGGGATCGACGACGATACGTTCTGTGCTCATGCTGCTATCCCCATGCAATCGGTTTTATTCTTGTTCAGTTCTCGACGAGGTTGTCGGCCACCAGTTCCAGGAGGCTGTGCATCGTCTTGTCCCAGTGGAAGTGTTCCTGGCTGTCGTCGAAGTTCTGACGGCAGTTGGAACAGCTGGTGAGCAGCATCTCGCCGCCCGCCCTCTCGATCTGCGCCATCTTGATCTCGAAGGCCTTGTAACGCAGCTTGTCGGCGCGATGGATGGTGATGACGCCACCGCCGCCGCCACAGCACCAGTTGTAGTCACCGGTATCTTCCGTTTCGCGCAACTCCACACCCAGGGCCTTCATCACGTCGCGCGGCGCCTGCGTGGCACCACCGCGCCGCGACACCTGGCAGGGATCGTGGAAGGTGACGGAGGTATCGACCTTCTTCACCTTGAGCCGGCCGTTGTTCACCTGCTCGGCGAGAAACTCCGAGATGTGGCGCACCTTGAACGGCAGGGGTTCGCCCATCATGTTCGCCCCCTGCCAGCGCAGCGCGCCGTAGGCATGGCCGCACTCGGGCAGGATGACGGTATGCGCACCGACCTTCTTCGCGGCCTCCACGATCTTCTTCGTCATGTCCTTCTGCCAGGCGGTGTTGCCCGAGAGCATGCCGAAGTTGGTGGCCTCGTAGCCGTCGGTGCGGAAGGTCCACTTGAGACCGAGGTGGTTCATCACCTTCGCCACGGCCGCCATCGACTCGGGGTATTTCTGGATCTCGATGGAGGACATGGTGATGAGCACGTCCGCCTCGTCCTCGTCGACGTGCATCTCCACCTCGTGCTCGTCGCCCATCCACTCGATGCGGTCCTCGAACACATTGGCGGTGGCGCCCAGCGGGCTGCCCTCGCGCTCGGCCCGCTCGGCCACCGACCAGAGCTCGTGCGGCACCAGACCGGCCTGGAACATGGCGTGACGCGCCTGACCCACCAGGGTGGCGATGTCGATGCCCATGGGACAGATCATGGTGCAGCGGCCGCACATGGTGCAGGAGTCGTAGATGAGCTCCTGCCACTCCTGCAGTTCTTCCACGGTGATCTTGCGCTTGAGACCCAGCGCCTTGTAGAGGAAGGAGAAGGGACCGGCCTCGCGCTTATAGGCCTGCTTGAAGGGCTCGAGCTTCCAGATCGGCGTGTACTTCGGATCGCCGGTCTGCACGTAGAAGTGACAGGCCTCGGCGCACTGCCCGCAGTGCACGCAGGACTCCATGTAGGTGGCGCTGGTGGCGCCGAAGTCCTTCACGAAGTTGACCATCGCCGTGTGCACGCGCTGGTCGTCGGGCATGTCACCCTGCATGTCGAAGCGCTTCTCGGGCTTCTTCACGCTCACGCGTTTGGATTCGAGGTCGAGCGGATGTTCCTGTTCCAGATCGGTGCTGCTCATGTACGTGCCCCCCGGCGCGCGAACAGCGCGCCCGTCGTGCCGCGGCTCAGGAACACGAGGAAGCTGTGTCCCAGCTTGCCGAACGGCAGCCAGATGAAGAGAAATTCGACACTGAGGATATGGATCGCCAGCACGGTCTCGTAACGCATGCCGAAACCGGTGTGGGTGAAGGCCATCATGCCGGTGAGCAGCGGCACCATCGTCACCAGCCAGCTGAAGTAGTCATCGAAGTTCGAGATCATGCGCAGCACCGGATGGGTGAGGCGCCTCACCAGCAGGGCCACCATGGCGGCCAGGGTGATGACGGCCACCAGGGTGATCACGCTGGTGGGCAGCGCCGGCCACTGGAAGCCGAGGATGCTCTCGAACCAGAGGATGTGCGGCAGGAAGGCGAACACCACGATGGCCAGGCCGATGTGGAAGACGTAGCCGACCAGGTTGGAGTAGATGACGCGCGACCAGAAGGCCTTCGCCGGTACGGAACGCGAAAACACCGTCTTCACCGCGCCGCCGAGCGTGCCGGTCTGACGCGGCTCGGACAGGTCCTTCTTGCGCTTGAGGAAGATGATGCCAAAGAGGCGCCAGGCGATGCCGAACGCCAGGATGATGAGCGACCACTGCATGGCAGGGCCGCGGGCGAATTCGAGTAGGTCCATGGTGATCACCCCTGTTCCGTGGTCTTTTTCTGCTTGGCCTTCGACATGGCGGCCACGCCGATGCCGACGGCCGCACCCGCCACCGCCGCGGCGGCGATGCCCTCGGCCGACCCCCAGTTGCCGCTGGACAGCGGCGCGTAGAAGCTGCCCTTGTCCCAGAAGTCCGGTTCCGAGCAGCCGATGCAGCCATGCCCGGACTGGATGGGGAAGGTGAGGTTCTGGTTCCATTTCACCGTGGCGCAGGCGTTGTAGGTGGTCGGCCCCTTGCAGCCGAGCTCGTACAGACACCAGCCCTGGCGCGCGCCCTCGTCGTCGAAGCTCTTGGCGAACTTGCCCTGGTCGTAGAAGGTGCGGCGATAGCAGCGGTCGTGGATGGAGTCGCCGAAGAAGGCCAGCGGACGCTTGAGGTGATCCACCTCGGGCAGCTTGCCGAAGGTGAGGAAGTTGGCGATCACGCCGGTCATCACCTCGGGGATGGGCGGACAGCCCGGCACGTTGACGATGGGCTTGTCGGTGATGATGTCCTGCACCGCGGCCGCGCCCGTCGGGTTCGGGTTGGCCTTGGGGATGCCGCCGAAGGCCGCGCAGGTGCCCACCGTGATGATGGCGGCCGCGCCCTCGGCCACGTGCTTCAGGGTCTGCAGGTTGGTCTCGCCGGCGACGGTGGAGTACACGCCGTCGTCCTTCAGCGGGATGGAGCCGTCGACCACCACCAGATACTTGCCCCAGTTCTCCTTCATGGCGATCTCGCGCGCCTCCTCCACCTGGTGGCCGGCGGCGGCCTGCAGGGTGTGCTGGTAGTCCAGCGAGATGAAGTCGAAGATCAGCGACTCGATGGAGGGGGCATAGGAGCGGGTGATGGACTCGACGCAGCCGGTGCATTCCTGGAAGGACAGCCAGATCACCGACTGGCGTCGCGCCTTGGCCAGTGCCTCGGCCATCACCGGGGCCATGGAGGCCGGCAGGGCCATGGCCGAGGCCACGGCGGTACAGAACTTGAGGAAGCTGCGCCGGCTCATGCCGCGCCGGCTGAGTTCCTCACCCAGGGTTTCGGGAAGTTTCTTCTTGTCGTTCATACCCGCCTCCGTATAGCCGGTACTGATCAGGATTCAGTCTGCTGGATGATCGCCTTCCAGTGCAGCGGCCAGGCGCGTCGCGGCGCCGGCGATGTCGTCCACGTGTGCCGGCAGCATGGCCGGCGCCGGGGCGATCTCCACCTGCTCGATGGCCGTGGCGCCGAGCAGGTTCTGGTATTCCACCCACCACACGCCGGCATAGGCCGTCTCGTGGATGGCGGTCGGGCCGGCGGCCTCGACCTGGACCGTCACCTCGCCCTGCCCCAGCGCCTCGCGCAGCTGGCGGCGGTCGGCACCGGTCAAGGGCAGGCTGGCCAGGTCGATCACGTGGGTTTCGCCCCGGTCACGCAGGGCCTCGAGGTGCTGGTGGATCTCGCGCAGGACGGCATCCGCCATGCCCGTGAGCGCGTCGTCCGGGACAAAGCCGCCGGACTCCACCTTCACGCCGATATCCGCCAGGCCGCTCATGAGTCAGCCCCGCTCATGCCTGCCACCGTGCGATGAGTTGTTCGACCGCGCGGCAGGCCAGCGGGATGGCCGCGGCCACCGGCGCGGTGGGAAAGCTGCCCCAGTCGAAGTCGGCCGGCTGGATGCCGATCAGCGCGCGTCTTGCAGGCAGGTTGTCCTCCAGGCGCGCGATGGCCAGCAGGTCGTTGAGCGAGACCTCGTGCACGCTGCTCTTCTTGCCGGTGGCGATGAAGTCGTCCATGGCCTCACCCTCGAAGACCTGCACGGTGCCCGGTGCGGCATCGAGCTGGGCCGTGTCCACCACGATGAGTGCGGCGGCCTCCTCGATGGGACCGGCGAGCGTAAAGCTCATGGTGCCGCCGTCCATGTAGTCGGCTTGCAGGGCGTCGGGGTCGTTGCGGGCGAGTTCTTCGATGACGTGCACACCCACGCCTTCGTCGGTGAGCAGGGTATTGCCCAGGCCCAGGACCAGTATCCTGCGGGTGACGGGCGACTGCGCGATGGCAGGTTCCAAGATGACATCCCTCGTGGCTTGTTCTTGTGAAGACCGCTGCTTTATTAGCGACTTCTTATTTTTCAATGTCTGATCATCATGGCCGAGCATAATGAAACTGTCGTGACATGGATAGCGCATCACGCACCGGGCATGACCCTGGTCAATCCATCGACAGACTCCGTTAAAAGGTAGACGCTTTCGCGTGTCCGTCAATGTATTCTGCTTCAACGTGTATGGACATACGTGTATTGCGTCTTGATCCGCCAACTGTCATCGTCTGTAATAACATCGTCACGTCACCCAGCGAGCATTGCGCCATGTGTCTTGGAATTCCCATGCAGGTCATCGAGGTCGACGGCTACAACGCGCGCTGCGAAGCCAAGGGTGTGGAGCGCACCGTGAGCCTGTTCATGCTGCAGGACGAACCGGTACAGGCCGGCGAGTTCGTCATGGTGCATGTCGGCTACGCCATCCAGAAGATGACCGAGGAAGAGGCGCGCTCGGCCTGGGAGATCTACGACGAGATGCTCGCCCTGGAAGGGGGCTGAGCGTGCACGAGCTGTCGGTATGCCAGTCGGTGATCAGCCAGGTGGAACAGATCGCGCGTACGCACGGGGCCAAAGCTGTGAGTCTCGTACAGCTTTCCATCGGGCCGCTCTCCGGCGTGGAACCCGCCCTGCTCGCCCAGGCCTTTCCCATCGCCCAGGCGGGCACCCTGGCCGAGGGCGCCGCGCTGGAACTCGAGAGCCTGCCCATCCGTGTACGCTGCCGCAGCTGCAACGCGGAGTCGGATGCCACGGCCAACCGGCTGCTCTGCGGTGCCTGCGGCGACTGGCAGACCACCATCATCAGCGGCGACGAACTGCTGCTGACCCGCGTCGAACTCATTACCGAAAACGCACACGACACGGCAAAGGAGTCCGCCCATGTGTGACACCTGTGGCTGCAACATCACCCCGGGCAACCGCCACCTGATCCAGCCCGGCGGCAAGCTCGCCCGCACCGACAACGGCAAGACCGCCGTCACCGTGCTGCAGGGCCTGCTCAGCGAGAACGACGTGCAGGCCACGCACAACCGCGCCCACTTCGACGGCCGCGGCATCCTGTGCATCAACCTCATGTCCTCGCCGGGCTCGGGCAAGACCGCCCTGCTCGAGGCCACCATCGAGGCGCTGGCGGGCGAGCTGAAGATCGCCGTGGTCGAGGGCGATCTCGAGACCGAGAACGACGCCGAGCGCATCCGCGCCAGGGGCGTGCCGGCCGTGCAGATCGCCACCGGCACCGCCTGTCACCTCGACGCCCACATGGTGCACGACGCACTGCATGCCCTGGAGCTCGACGGACTGGACATCGTCTTCATCGAGAACGTCGGCAACCTGGTCTGCCCGGCAAGCTTCGACCTCGGCCACCACCGCAACGTGACCCTGCTCTCGGTCACCGAGGGCGACGACAAGCCGGCCAAGTACCCGGTGATGTTCCGCGCCGCCGATCTCATGCTGCTGACCAAGGCCGACCTGCTGCCGGTGCTCGACGACTTCAGCGTGGATGCCGCCACCACCGCGCTGCGGCACCTGGCCAATCCGGCCCCGGTGATCGAACTCTCCTCGCGCAACGGCGTGGGGCTGGATGCCTGGCTGGACTGGCTGCGCAGCGAACTCGCAGCACAGCGCCAGCGCCTGGACGACGGCCGGACCGCGCGCCCCGCGGTACAGGCCGACGGCGCCCGGCTGCATGGGGCCGATCCCGGCCACAGCCACGCCCATCACCACAGCCACGGGCACGCCGAATGAGCGCCGAGGCGCGCGACTGGCTGGAGCGCATCCGCTGCCTCGACCTGCCGCCGCGCATCCGCGTGATGAACGTCTGCGGCGGCCACGAGCGCTCCATCAGCATGGCCGGCCTGCGCAGCGCCCTGCCCGGCAACATCGAGCTCATCCCGGGGCCCGGCTGTCCGGTCTGCGTCTGCCCGGAAGAGGACATCTACCAGGCGATCCAGCTCGCCCTCAACGAGGACATCACCCTGGTGGCCTTCGGCGACATGCTGCGCGTGCCGGTGAACGTGCCCAGGGCCCAGGCCCGCTCACTGGTGGAGGCACAGGCCGCCGGCGCCGACATCCGTCCCGTCGCCTCGCCCACCGAGGCGGTGGCCATCGCCCGCGCACAGCCCGACCGGCCCGTAGTGTTCTTCGCCGCGGGCTTCGAGACCACCACCGCGCCCGTGGCCGCCATGCTCGCCGAGGGCGTGCCCGACAACCTCTCGGTGCTGCTCTCCGCGCGCAAGACCTGGCCCGCCGTGGCCATGCTGCTGGACTCCGAGGCCCCGGGCTTCGACGCCCTCATCGCTCCCGGCCACGTCTCCACCATCATGGGCCCGGAGGAATGGGGCTTCGTGGTGGAACGGCACGGCATCCCGGCGGCGGTGGCCGGTTTCTCCCCGGAGAGCCTGCTGGCCGCCACCTGGTCGGTGCTGCGCCAGCACATCGAGGGCCGGCACTTTCTCGACAACTGCTACACCGGCGTGGCGCGCCCCGGCGGCAATCCCGCCGCCCAGCGCCAGCTCGATGCGGTGCTCGACGTGGTGGACGCCAACTGGCGCGGCGTGGGCGTGATCCCGGACTCCGGTTTCGAGCTCAACGCCTCCTACGCGAAGCACAACGCGCGCCTGCGCTACCCCTCCTACGAGGATGCCTCGCGCAAGCGCGCCGGCGAAATGCCGCCCGGCTGCGACTGCGCGCGCGTGGTGCTGGGCAAGATCTACCCCAACGAGTGCCGCCTCTACGGCAAGGCCTGCACGCCGCGCAACCCGGTCGGCCCCTGCATGGTCTCCGACGAAGGCGCCTGCCGCATCTGGTGGGCCAGTGGCGTGAGGGAAGCCAAACCCAGTGCCGCGTGAGACGCGCCGCTGGCGCATCGGCGGGCAGGTGCAGGGCGTGGGGTTCCGGCCCTTCGTCTATCGCGAGGCCCGCGCCCGCGGGCTCGCGGGCTACGTGCAGAACCGCAGCGGCGAGGTGCTGATCGAGGCCGGCGGCCCGGCCGGGGCGCTGGACGACCTGCTCGACCGCCTGCTCCATCACGCCCCGCCGCTGGCCCGTCCGCGGCTGGTCGAGACGGCCACCATCGCGCCCACCCCGGACAGGGACTTCGTCATCCGGCCCAGCGCGGCCGACGACACCCCGCGCATCCAGCTGCCGCCGGACTTCTTCACCTGCGACGACTGCCTGGCCGAGCTCGCCGATCCCCACGCCCGTCGCCACCGCTACCCCTTCATCAACTGCACGCAGTGCGGGCCGCGCTACACCCTCATCCGTTCGCTGCCCTACGACCGCCCCAACACGGCCATGGCGGACTTTGCCCTCTGCCCCGCCTGCCGGGCCGAATACGAGAACCCCGCCGACCGGCGCTTCCACGCCC
The DNA here is from genome assembly GCA_014762505.1 of Chromatiales bacterium. Classification (NCBI taxonomy): domain Bacteria; kingdom Pseudomonadati; phylum Pseudomonadota; class Gammaproteobacteria; order Chromatiales; species Chromatiales bacterium. The sequence goes on from JABURS010000013.1 coordinate 22,708, forward strand.
AGCCGCTCGCCTGCCCCGACTGCGGGCCCACGCTCAGCTACCGCGAGGCGGGCGGGGAGATCACCGGCAACGCGGCCGCGCTCGCCGCCTGCGGCCGCGCGCTCGCGGCCGGCAGGATCGTGGCGGCCAAGGGCATCGGCGGCTACCACCTGCTCTGCGACGCCCGCAACCCGGCCGCCGTGGCGCGGCTGCGCGCGCGCAAGCACCGCCCGCACAAGCCGCTGGCCGTGCTGTTTCCCTGGGCCGGCGACGACGGCTTGGCCGTGCTTCGCCGCCACGCCGCGCCGGACGCGGCCGAGGCCGCCGCGCTCACCGGCCCCGAGCGGCCCATCGTGCTGGTCGCACTGACACCGGATCATGGGCTGGCGCCGGGCATCGCGTCGGGGCTTGCCGAGGTCGGCGCCATGCTGCCCTACAGCCCGCTGCATCATCTGCTCGCTGCAGACCACGGCGGCCCGCTGGTCGCCACCTCCGCCAACCGCTCGGGCGAGCCCGTGCTCACCGAGGCAGAGGCCGTGGAACAGCGCCTCGCCGAGGTGGCCGACGCCTTCCTGCATCACGACCGCCCCATCCTGCGCCCGGCCGACGACAGCGTCTGCCGCGTCATCGCCGGGCGCCCGCGCCGGCTGCGCCTCGGCCGCGGTCTCGCGCCGCTGGCGCTGGACCTGCCCCGCCCCGTGGCCTGCCCCACCCTCGCCGTCGGCGGTCACATGAAGAACACCGTCGCCCTGGCCTGGGATGACCGCCTGGTGGTCTCGCCGCACATCGGCGAACTCGACAGCCCGCGCGCCCTGGCCGTGTTCGAACAGGTGATCGACGACCTCTGTGCCCTCTACCACGTGCAGCCCGAACGCATCCTGCACGACGCCCACCCGGACTACGCCAGCACCCGCTGGGCCCGTGCGCGGGCCGCCGCGCGCGGTCTGCCGACGCTGGCCGTCCATCACCATCATGCCCACGCCGCCCTGCTCGCCGCCGAGCACCCGCAGGTGACACGCTGGCTGGTCTTCACCTGGGACGGCACCGGCCTGGGCGAGGACGGCCACATCCAGGGCGGCGAGGCCCTGCTCGGCCGCCCCGGCGCCTGGCGGCGCGTCGCCAGCCTGCGCCCCTTCCGCCTGCCGGGCGGCGACCGTGCCGGTCGCGAGCCCTGGCGCGCCGCCGCCGCGCTCGTCTGGGAAGGCAGCCGGGACTGGCAGCCGCCCAGGACCAACGCCGGGATCGATGCCGCACTCGCCCGCGCGGCCTGGCAGCGCGGCCTCAACACCCCCACCTCCACCGCCGTCGGCCGCCTGTTCGACGCCTGCGCCTCGCTGGCCGGCGTGCTGCACGAGGCCAGCCACGAGGCGCAGGGCCCCATGGCCTGGGAGGCCCTGGCCGCCGGCCACGCGGCCATGCCCGCCTCGCCCCTGCCCCTGGTGACCGACACCGATGGCCTGCTGCGCATCGACTGGGAACCCCTGGTGGACCTCGTGCAGGACGTGCGCCTGCCCCTGGCCGAGCGCAGCGCGCGCATGCACGACACGCTGTCCGAGACCCTCGTCGCCACCGCCCGGCGCCTGCGCGCCGAACACGGCGAGTTTGCCGTGGGCCTGAGCGGCGGCGTCTTCCTCAACCGCCGGCTCAGCGAGACCGTGCTCGCGCGCCTCAACGCGGAAGGCCTCACCGCGTTCCTGCCCGAGGTCGTGCCGTACAACGACGCGGGGCTCAGCGTGGGGCAGGTGATGGAGGCGTCAGGCGTCGGGCGTCAGGCGGAAAGGCCAGGCGCCACAGAGGACACAGAGAAAAACGCGGGTTCGTAGGAGCGCCGCAAGGCGCGATCAGGTGCCGGGCACCTCGCCTGCAGATGCACCGCGGCAGGCACGGCCTATGTATGGCGTGAGGAGTCAGGCAAAAAGACAGGCGCCACAGAGGACACAGAGATCACAGAGAAAAACGGGGATTCGTAGGAGCGCTGCAAGGCGCGATCAAGGGATAGCATCATCGCCTGCTGCATCGCGACGGGCACGGCGACCCGCCCCCTCTGTGGACTCTGTGCCCTCTGTGGCAGATCATGCGATTGATCCCAGACGATGAATTCGTACGCGAGAAAAAACCAGAAAACCAACATGACCGAACGACATATCACCCTTGCCCACGGCAACGGCGGGCGTTTCATGCGCGAGCTGATCGACGAGGTGTTCGCCAGACACCTGGCCAATGACCGGCTCGATACGCACACCGATGCCGCGCATCTGAACCTCAACGGCGACCTGCTGTTTTCCACCGATGGTTTCACGGTGAAACCGCTGGAGTTTCCGGGCGGCAGCATCGGCTCGCTGGCCGTGCACGGCACGGTGAACGACCTGGCCGTGGCCGGCGCGATCCCGCAGGTGCTGAGTCTGAATGCCTTCATCGAGGAGGGGCTGTCCTTCGCCCAGCTGGAGCGCATCGTCGGGGATCTCGCCGGCGCGGCGCGCGACTGCGGCGTGGCGGTGGTCGCGGGCGACACCAAGGTGGTGCCGCACGGCGAGGGCAGCGGGCTGTATCTGGCCACCGCCGGCATCGGCCTGCGGGCCACGCCGCAGGTGCTGAGCCTGAAGGACGTGCGGCCGGGCGACCGGATCCTCGTCAGCGGGCCGGTGGGCGACCACGGCACGGCCGTGATGCTGGCACGCGAGCAGTTCGGCCTGCGCGGCGACCTGCAGTCCGATGCCGCCAGCGTGCTGCCGCTGGCCCGGGCCCTGTTCGACCTGCCGGGCCTGCGCTTCATGCGCGACCCCACGCGCGGGGGCCTGGCCACCGTCGCCCACGAGATCGCCGAGGCCTGCGGCGCCGGCGTGCGCCTGAACGAGTCCGCCATCCCCGTGCGCGACCCCGTGCGCGCCGTCTGCGAGATGCTCGGCTACGACCCCTACTACCTCGCCTGCGAGGGCCGCATCGTCGCCATCGTCGCCCCCGGGGCCGCCGACGAGGCCCTCGCCCGCTGGCAGGCCCTGCCCCAGGGCGAACAGGCCGCCCTCATCGGCCAGGTCGAGACCGGCGCCAGCCGCGTCGTCCTCGAGACCCCCATCGGCGGCGAGCGCTTCCTCGAGGAGCTGGAGGACGACCCGCTACCGCGGATCTGCTGATCCCTGGCGTCTGTGATACTGGCAGGCGCTTGCCCGGTGAAATTCCGGCAACTACAATCCGTATTACAAAACGCAATACGGATTGAACCACATGGCCACCATCAGCCTGCGCCTGCCCGAAGACATCGAGGCCCACCTCGCCGAAGAGGCCCGCCTGGAAGGCCGGCCACGCTCCGAGGTCGTCCGCGAGGCCATCGTCGACTACCTCGCCCGCCGCGAGCGCGAGCGCTTCATGGCGCAGGTGGTGGCAGAGGCCCGTACCGCCTACGACACCCCGGCCATCCGCGAGGAGACCCAGGCGCTGTTGCAGGAGGCCGAGTCCGCCAGCAACGAGGCCCTGGAGCAGAGTGAAAAGCCGGGCCTGTCCGACAGCGACTGGTGGCGCTGATGCGCCGCGGTGAGGTCTGGGTGGCGCGGCTGAACCCGAACCAGGGTCGCGAAATCGGCAAGACCCGGCCCGTGCTGATCATCCAGGCCGACGAGCTGCTCGCCCTTGAAGACCTCCCCGTCATCGTCCTGCCCCTCACCTCGCAGGTCTACCCCGCCTTCCGTCACTGGCGCATCACCCTCCCCGCCCGCGACCGACTCCTGAAGCCATGCCAGATCGTCGTCGACCAGCCCCGCGCCCTGGACCGCAGACGCTTCGGCGAAGGCCCGCTGACCACGCTCACCCGCGAGGAGATGCAGGCCGTGGAAAGGAGCCTGAAGGCCGTGATGGGGATGCTGTGAGCAGCATTAGACCGAACAGGTAGGCAGGCCCTTCATCGACACACGAAAAAGGCCGCATGTAGCGGCCTTTTTCGTGCTCATCATCCCAACTGCAATGGATGCAACAGGCGCGAAGAGACGGCGTCAACGGGATATGCCCTGCCGACCCTTCATCACCCGTATCACCCCCTTCTCGATCTCCACCAGCACGAACACGCTCATGGCCACCGCGACAATCCAGGCCCAGTCGATGACAGCCAGGCCGACGGTGCCGAAGAGCTGTTGCAGGGGTGGCAGGTAGGTGAAGAGCAGCTGCAGCACGAGCAGGATGCCGACGGCATAGAGCACGTAACGGTTGCCGACAATGCCCTCGACCGTGGCGGCGCTGTCGATGAGATGACGGGCGCTGAAGAGGTAGAAGACCTCGAACATGACCAGGGTGTTGACGGCGATGGTGCGCGCCTGCTCGATGGAGGCGCCCTGTTCGCGATAGTAGATGAACAGACCGAAGGTGCCGAGCATGAGGATGCCGGAGACGAACACGATGCGCCAGATGAGGAAGGGCGACAATAGCGGCTCGCGCGGGTCGCGCGGGGCCCGGGTCATGACGTTGCGCTCGGGTGGCTCGAAGGCGAGCGCGAGTGCCAGGGTGACGGCGGTGACCATGTTCACCCAGAGGATCTGCACCGGCGTGATCGGCAGCAGGCGGCCGAAGAGGATGGCGGCGATGATGGTGAGCGCCTCGCCGCCGTTGGTCGGCAGGATGAAGAGGATGGCCTTCTTCAGGTTGTCGTAGACGGTGCGCCCCTCCTCCACGGCATTGGCGATGGAGGCGAAGTTGTCGTCGGCCAGCACCATCTCGGCGGCCTCCCTGGCGGCCTCGGTGCCCTTGCGACCCATGGCCACGCCGACGTCGGCGCGCTTGAGTGCGGGGGCGTCGTTGACGCCGTCGCCGGTCATGGCCACCACCTCGCCGTCGGCCTGCAGGGCCTCGACCAGGCGCAGCTTGTGTTCGGGACTGGTGCGGGCGAAGACCTCTGCCTCTTCGGCGAGTTCGCGCAAGGCCGCGTCGTCCAGGGCGTCGAGCGCGTGACCGCTCACCACCCGCTCGCCGTCGCCGATGCCCATCTGCAGGCCGATGGCGCTGGCGGTGACGGCATGGTCGCCGGTGATCATCTTCACGCGGATGCCGGCGCGCCGGCAGGCGGCCACGGCATCGATGGCCTCGGTACGCGGCGGGTCCATGATGCCGACGAGTCCGAGCAGGGTGAGGCCATCCTCCAGGTCATCGAAGCTCAGCTCGCGGTGATCGGTGCCGGTGGGCTTGAAGCCCACGGCGATCAGGCGCTGCCCGCGCCGGGCGATGGCCTCCATGTGCCGCTCCCAGTAGGCGCGATCCAGCGGACGGTCCTCGCCCTGCTCACGCTGGCTGCGGCACTTGTCCAGCAGCTGCTCGGGTGCCCCCTTGATGTAGATGAAGCCGTGCCCGGCATGGTCGTGATGCAGGGTGGCCATGAACTTGTACAGCGACTCGAAGGGGATGACGTCGGTGCGCGGGGTCTCGGCCTCCTCGGCGTCGTGATCCAGGCCGGCCTTCATGGCCATCACCACCAGCGCCCCTTCGGTGGGATCGCCGAACAGCGTCCAGTCGTCGCCGTCGCGCTGTACCCGCGCGTCGTTGCACAGCAGCACTGCGCGGGCGAGCTCCTCGAGGGTCGGCTGCTCGGTCACGTCGATGACCTGGCCATCCACCTGGAACTCGCCATGGGGATCGTACCCGCTGCCGGTGATCTCGCACTGGCTGTCGGCGCAGACGACGGTGAGCGCGGTCATCTCGTTGCGCGTGAGCGTGCCGGTCTTGTCCGAGCAGATGACCGTGACCGCCCCCAGGGTCTCGACGGCCGGCAACCGGCGCACGATGGCGTTGCGCCTGGCCATGCGCTGCACGCCGATGGCCAGGGTGATGGTCATGATCGCCGGCAGGCCCTCGGGGATGGCGGCCACGGCCAGTCCGACCGCTGCCAGGAACATGTCGCTGGCGCTGTAGTCGCGCAGCCACACGCCGAAGGCGAAGGTGGCGCTGGCGATGACCAGGATGGCGGCGGTGAGCCAGCGGGAGAACTGGTCCATCTGCCGCAGCAGCGGCGTGGTGAGCGTCTGCACCGTGCTGAGCAGGCCGCTGATGCGGCCGAGCTCGGTGTGCGCGCCGGTAGCCACGACCACGCCATGGGCCTGGCCGTAGGTGACCAATGCGCCGGAATAGGCCATGTTGCGGCGATCGCCCAGCGGGACATCGGCCGCGACGGGCTCCGCGGCCTTGTTCACCGGCACCGATTCACCGGTGAGCAGCGACTCGTCGATGCGCAGGTCGTGCACGCGCAGGAGATAGATATCGGCCGGCACGCGGTCGCCCGACTGCAGCAGCACCACGTCACCGGGTACCAGCGCCTCGGCCGGGACGGCCACCAGGTGGCCGTCCCGTCGCACCATGGCCTGCTGGGCCAGCAGGCCGCGGATCGCGTCCAGGGCCTTCGCCGCCTTGCCCTCCTGGACATGGCCGATGAGGGCGTTGACGAGCACCACGCCCGCGATGACCCCGGCATCGAGCCAGTGACCGATGAATGCGGTCACCGCGCCGGCAAGTATCAGCACATAGATGAGGACGTTGTGAAACTGCAGGAGAAAGCGCTGCCAGGCCGGCTGGGGGGCCGCCTCGGGCAGGCGGTTGGGGCCAAAATGCTCGAGCCGGAGCCGCGCCTCGGCCGCGGCCAGGCCATCGGCATTCGCCTGCACGCGCGCGAGCACCGCGTCCCGGCCCAGGCCATGCCAGGCCTCATCCGGCTGATCGGGCGAGGGGCCGTGCGGCTGCTTCATGGGCATGTCAGGCAGCAGGCAGGACGTGCCTGGCGGCCGGCGTTCGGTCGCGCCGCACCCTGTGGTATGCTTTCGCCGCGGCGATTCCGCCGATTTCGGCCATCACGCCCCCGTGGCACAATTGGATAGCGCAGCCCCCTCCTAAGGGGCAGGTTGCAGGTTCGAACCCTGCCGGGGGCACCATCTTCTCCTGCATCGTCATTCCCCTGCCAGATCGGCCGGCGTGCTCAGCTCACCGGGACAATAGCCCTGCCCCACGGCGCGTTCGTACCAGTAGTTGGCGGCGTGCACGTCCCGCTCCGTACCGATGCCGAGCTCGTACATCAACCCCAGCTGGTACTCCGCCTCCGGCGAGCCCTGTGCCGCCGCCTCGCGGTAGAGCGCGAAGGCCCGTCCGGTATCCTGTGCCACGCCGTCTCCGGTCTCGTAGCGCCAGCCCTCGACCATGAGCGCCTGCGCATTGTTTGCCGTCTGTGGTGGGGGCGTCGCGGCGCAGGCCGACAGGATCAGGGCCGCCATGCTGACGATCAGTGATTTCATGACATACCTCCCGAAATATCCCTTCGCTGACGGTTCCCCTGCCCCGGCAATCGGTATAGGATTCCCGGTCCGGCATTCAGGACAAAATAACAAGAATCGCCGGGTGGAGTCTCCAGGGGATGGTCAATCAATCCAGACAGTTCCGGCTGGTGCCGTTCTTTTCGGTGGCCAGTCTCGCCAGCATCGTCATCGCGGCCGCCGCCATGACCTGGATCTTCCACGACATGGCAGTGCGCAATGTCACGGAAATCACAGAAAGTCAGAACATCACCCTCACCCGCGCCATGGCCGACGCCCTCTGGCCGTATTACTCCGCCTTTCTCACCTCGCTCAGCGGTGCCGACGGCGCCGAGATCCGCCAGCGCCCCGAGTTCGGCATGCTGCAGGAAGACGTGCGCAAGCGGGTGCAGAACCTGCCGATATTGGCGGTGAAGATCTATGATCCCGACGGGCTGACCGTGTACTCCACGGTCACCGAGGAGATCGGCGGGAGCAAGCGCGGTGCCCCATCCTATGAACAGGCTCGCCAGGGGGGGATTGCCAGCATGCTGGTCGAACAGGACAGCAATGCCTACGCGGTGGCCTCCTACATCCCGATCCGCAGCACGCCGGAGGGTGGGATCGAGGGCGTGTTCGAGCTCTATACCGACGTCACCCCGCAGATGAGGCAGCTGCAGTCCATCCAGCTAAAGGTGTTTGGCGGCATTGCCGGGGTGCTGTTGCTGCTCTACGTGGTGCTGTTGCTGCTGGTGCGCCATGCCGACCGGCTGATCCAGCGCCAGGAAGAGGCCATCAAGATCCGCGCCCATTACGATGCCCTCACCGGTCTGCCCAACCGTATCCTGTTCCGCGACCGCCTGCAGCACGCCATGGACCGCGCCGAACGCGACGAGCGCCTGGTGGCCCTGATGTTCATCGACATGGATCGTTTCAAGGCGATCAACGATACCCTGGGGCACGAGGCTGGCGACCAGATGCTGCGCGAGATCGCGCGCCGCCTGCAGGCCTGCATCCGTAACTACGACACCGCGGCACGCATCGGCGGCGACGAGTTCACCGTCATCCTCGAGGGCGTGCGCGACATCGAGGAGGTCGACAACATCGCGACGCGCATCGTCGCCGACCTGGGCCAGCCCTACAGCCTGCTGGGCAAGCAGCAGTACAGCAATGCCAGCGTGGGCATCACCATCTACCCCTTCGACGACGACGGCATGGACAACCTGCTGCAGAATGCCGATGTCGCCATGTATCGCGCCAAGCAGTTCGGCGGCGACCAGTTCGTGTATTACTCCGACGCCATGCAGAAGCAGCTCATGCGCCGGCACGAGATCGAACAGGGCCTGCGCGAGGCCCTGGTGCACGGCCACCTGCGCCTGCACTACCAGCCCAAGATCGACCTGCGCAACGGCCGCGTGGCCGGCATCGAGGCCCTGGTGCGCTGGCAGCATCCCAAGCACGGCCTGATGCTGCCGGGAGAGTTCATTCCCGTGGCCGAGGAGAGCCACCTCATCCTGCGCCTCGGGGAATGGGTGATGCGCCGCGCTTGCGAGGACATCTGCCGCTGGACCCGCCAGGGCATCGACGTGCCGCCCGTGGCCATCAACGTCTCCGCCCGCCAGTTCCTGGCCCCCGACTTCCTCGAGGACATGCAGCGTGCGCTGACGTCCTGCTGCGTCTCTGCCGACCGCGTGGAGATCGAGATCACCGAGAACATCCTGGTGGAACAGCACGACGAGACCGCCACCGTACTCAACCGGCTGAGGGAGATGGGCGTACGCGTGGCACTGGACGACTTCGGCACCGGCTATTCCTCGCTGCGCTACCTGCAGGAACTGCCGGTGGACGTGGTGAAGATCGACAAGAGCTTCATCCAGCACATCCACGACCGGCCCGACGACTACCAGCTGGTACGCGGCATGGTCGCCCTGGCCCGCAGCCTGCGCCAGCAGGTGGTGGCCGAAGGCGTGGAAGAGGCCGAACAGGCGCAGCTGCTGCACGAAATGGGCTGCGACCTCGCCCAGGGCTTCCACTTCAGCCACCCCCTGCCCGCCGACCAGCTGCCGGAGTGGCTGGCGGCGCATGGCAAGGGGAAGTCACAGGTTGGCAGTCGCAAGTCGCCCGTGTGATGGGGCACGAGGGGATAGGCGTCAGGCAAAAACACAGACGCCACAGAGGACACAGAGCCCACAGAGAAAAGGCGCTGCCTGTAGGAGCGCCGTTTATGCCCTCTGGGTGCAAGGCGCGATGGGGGATGACACCATCGCCTGCTGATGCATCGCGGCGGGCGCAGCCCGCCCTCTGTGGACTCTGTGTCCTCTGTGGCTAAAACAGCTTAAGGGCGCGATGCCCAAGCCTGGGCATCGCGCCTCGCCCGATCGCGCCTCGCGGCGCTCCTACGCGACTCGCAACTTCACGACACCCGCCGATACACATCCATCACGTTCGGCAGCTGGGCGATCTTGTCCATGACCAGGCCCAGCTGGGTGGTGCCGGTGATCTCGATGGTGAGGTCCATGTGCACGCTCTGGTCGTTCCGGTCGGTGCGGGTGTTGGCGGCCAGCACGTTGACCTTTTCGTTGGCGAGGACGCTGGTGATGTCGCGCAGCAGGCCCTGGCGATCGAAGGCCTGCACGTGCACGTCCACCGGGCGCGCCTCGGCCTCCTCCCCCCATTCCACCTCCACCAGGCGCGGGCGTTTCTCGGCGGGCAGGCTCAGGATGTTCGGGCAGTCACGCCGGTGGATGGAGACACCCTTGCCGCGCGTGATGTAGCCGACGATGGCATCGCCCGGCACCGGCTTGCAGCAGGGCGCCATGTGGGTGAGCAGGTTGCCCACGCCACGCACGCGTACCTCGCCGGCCTCCCGGCCCTTGCGGCGTGCGCGGGCCGCGGGCCGACTGACGACGATCTCGTCGGCCTCGGGCTCGGGCATCCGCAGCGCGCCCAGCAGCTGGCCGGGCGTCACGTCGCCACGCCCCAGGGCGATCAGCAGCTCCTCGCCGCGCTGCAGGTGCAGCTCCTGGGCGAGCTGGTCCAGGTCGACGCCCTTCGGTGCAATGCCCAGGCGCTGGGCCTCGCGCTCGAACAGGTGCCGGCCGTCGGCCAGGTTCCTGTCCTGGTCCCGCTGCTTGAACCACGCGCGCACCTTGGCGCGGGCGCTGGTGGTGGCGAGATAGCCGGTATGCGGGTTGAGCCAGTCACGCGAGGGCTCGCCTTCCTTGGCGGTGAGGATCTCCACCTGCTCACCGGAATTCAGCACATAGGTGAGCGGCACGATGCGCCCGTTGACCTTGGCGCCGCGGCAACGATGCCCGACCTCGGTATGCACGGCATAGGCGAAATCCAGCGGCGTGGCCCCGCGCTTGAGATCCATGATCTCGCCCTGGGGCGTGAGCACGAAGACGCGATCGGAGAACAGGTCGGAGCGAAAGTCGTCGAGCAACTCGGTGTCGTTGTCGCGCTCTTCCAGCAGGTGACGCAGCGAGGCGATGGCGCGCTCCATCTTCTGGTCCTGCGTGCCGCCCTCCTTGTAGCGCCAGTGCGCGGCCACACCGAGTTCGGCGAAGTCGTGCATCTCGCGCGTGCGGATCTGCACCTCCACCGTGCGCCCGCCGGGGCCGATCACGGCCGTGTGCAACGACTGGTAACCGTTCTCCTTGGGGTTGGCGATGTAGTCGTCGAATTCCTTCGGGATGTGCGGCCAGAGACCATGCACGATGCCCAGTGCCGCATAGCAGGTGGAGACCCGGTCGACGATCACGCGCACCGCGCGCAGGTCGTAGAGCTCATCCAGGTTGAGGTGCTTGCGCTGCATCTTGCGCCAGATGCTGTAGATGTGCTTCGGCCGCCCGCTCACCTCGGCCTCGAAGCCCTCCTTCTCGAGCTCGGCCTCGAGCCGCGTCATGAATTCCCGCACGTAGGCCTCGCGACCGGTACGCGTCTCCTCCAGCGAGGTGGCGATCTGCTTGTAGGCCTGCGGTTCGAGATAGCGGAAGGCGAGATCCTCCATCTCCCACTTGAGCTGGCCGACACCCAGGCGGTTGGCCAGCGGGGAATAGATCTCCAGCGTCTCGCGCGCGATGCAGCGGCGGGTGTCGTAGTCCTCGTGCGCGAGCCCGCGCAGACGCTGCACGCGGAAGGCCAGCTTGATGAGCACGGCGCGGACATCGTCCACCATGGCCAGCAGCATGCGGCGCAGGCGCTCGGCCTGCTCGGGGGCCTGGATGGCCTCGCCGTCACGGCACTCCTTGAAGGTGTTGAGCCAGGTGACGTTCTTCACCAGGGCGGCGACGGTATCACCGAAGTGGTCGCGCAGGTAACGCTCGTCGAGCCGGCCGCGCAGGCGCGGGTCGGCGAGGATGGCGCTGATGAGGGTGATCTGGTCGACGTGCAGCCCGCGCAGGATCTCCGCCACCTCCAGGCCGCGGGGACGGTGATCCTCACCCGCCTCCACCGCCAGCACGTGGTCGATGGCGGCGCTGGCCTGTTCGCGCTGTCTGGCGTCGGGGCTGATGGCGAAGTGCTCGATGAGCTCCTCGCGCCGCCGCGCCGAGACCGGTTCGCTGTGTCCGGAGTGCTTCATGGCAATCGATTATACCGGTTCAGCCACCCTGCAGGACCCGCGCCGGCGAGGTGCGCAGGGCCGCGCGCAGGCCGCCCACGCCGGCCAGGACCACGCCGCCGATACCGGCGACGACGGCCACCGGCCAGACCCAGAGGCTGGCCTCGTAGGGCAGCTCGAAGATCTGCCGTGCCAGCACCAGCCCCACGACCTGCGCCGCCACGGCAGCGAGCAGGCCGGCGAGCAGACCGGTGATGGCGAACTCCATGCCATAGGCCAGGGCGAGCCGGCGCCGGCTCGCCCCCAGGGTGCGCAGTACCGCGCTCTCGCGCTCGCGCTCACTGCGCGAGGCCTGGATGGTGGCGTAGAGCACCAGCACGCCAGCGGCCAGGGTGAAGAGGAACACCAGCTCCACCGCCCAGGTCGCACGCTCCATCACGCCGCGCACCTGGTCCATGATGGCGCGCACGTCGAGCACGGTGACGCCCGGGAATTCCTGTACCAGCTCCACCGGCAGGCGACGCTGTTCGGGCGCGAGGTAGAAGCTCGTGATGTAGGTGGCCGGGAAGCCGTCGAGGGTGCCGGGCGGGGCCACGACGAAGAAGTTCACGTTGAAGCTGTCCCAGTTCACGTGGCGCAGGTTGTCGATGCGCCCCGTCACCTGCTCGCCGGCGATGTCGTAGGTGAGTGCGTCGCCCATGGCGAGCCCGAGGGTCTCGGCGATGCCCTCCTCCACCGAGAACAGCGGCTGGCCGTGATCGGCCGTATCCCACCAGCGCCCCGCCACCACGAGGTTGTCCCCGGGCAGGGTCGCCAGCCAGGACAGGTTGAACTCGCGCGTGGCCAGGCGCTGGGCACGCGGGTTCGCGTAGTCGTCCTCGTTCACGGGCTCGCCGTTGATGGCCACCAGGCGCCCGCGCAGCATGGGATAGAACGCGGGCGGCGGCAGCTCGCGCTCGGCGAAGAAGTCGCGCAGCCGGTCGAGTTCGTCCGGCTGGATGTTGATGAGGAACTGGTTGGGCGCATCGGCCGGCAGGGTGCGCTCCCAGGCGCTCAGCAGGTCCACGCGCACAAAGGCGAGCAGCAGCATGACCATGAGCCCCAGCCCCAGCGCCGCGATCTGGGTGACGCTCACCGCCCCGCGCCGGCCGACCGCGGCCAGGCCGAAGCGCCACACCATGCCGCGCCCGTGCGGCAGGCGACGCAGCAGGCGCACCAGTACCAGGGCCACGCCGACCAGTACCAACCCCGCGCCCATGACCCCGGCGAAGACCACCGCGGCCAGCCGCGGGTCCTGTGCCTGCCACCACAGCAGCAGGCCGATGGCGGCCAGCCCGGCGATGGCCACCGACCAGCCTGTGGGCGGGATGTACCCGACATCGTGACGCAGCACGGCCAGCGGACGAACGTTGACGGCGCGCAGCACCGCCGGCAGGGCAAAGCCCAGCAGGGCGACCGCACCGAGCAGCACACCCTGCGCCACCGGCGCGGGACCGGCGGCCGGCAGCGGGCCGACGAACCAGTCGGCCAGCATGGCGGCGATGAGCGACTGCACGCCAAAGCCGATGACTGCGCCGACCAGGCCCGAGAACACCGCGATCCACAGCAGGCGCAGGAGGAAGATCGCCAGCAGGCTGCTGCGCTGTGCCCCGAGGCAACGCTCCACGGCAATGGACTCGGCCTCGCGGGCGGCCAGCCCGCGGGCGGCCACGGCAATGGCGATGCCGGCCAGCAGGGTGCTGATCAGGGCGGCCAGGCCGAGGAAACGCGCGGCGCGGTCCAGCGCCGTCTGCAGCTCGGGCTGGGCGTTGCGCGTGTCGCGCAGCGAGGCATGCTGCCCCAGTTCGCGTTCGAGCCGCGCCTGCCAGCGGGCGATGTCGGCGTCGGCCCCCGCCAGCAGCCAGGTATGCCGCACACGGCTCGCGGGCGAGATCAGGCCGGTGGAATCCAGGTCCGCCAGGTTGAGCATGGCCCGCGGGGCGAGCTGGAAGAGATTGGTGCTGCGGTCGGGCTCGAAGGCGAGTACCGCGCCGATGCGCAGCTCGCGATGGCCGAGGCTGACGACCTCCCCCACCTCGCGCTCGAGCTGTGCGAGCAGGCGGGCCTCCACCCAGACCTCGCCGGGTGCGGGGCCCTGCCGCACGGCCACGGCCTCGTCGTCGAGGCTGTCCTGGATGCGCAGCTCGCCGCGCAGCGGATAGCCCTCGCCCACGGCCTTGATCTGGGCCAACATGCTGCGGTCGCCGGCCAGCACCACGCTGGGGAACTCGACGTGCCGGGCGCTGGCCAGACCATCGGCCTGCGCCGCCTGCAGCAGCGGCTCATCAAAGGGACGCGAGGAGCCGATGGCCAGGTCGCCGCCGAGCACGGTGGCGGCCTGGCGGTCCATGGCCCGCTCCACGCGCTCGACGAAGAAGCCCACCGAGGTCATGGCCGCCACCGCCACCACCAGGGCCAGGGCGATGACGCGGGATTCGCGCTGCCGCCAGTCGCGGCGCCAGGCACGCCAGGCCATGCGCCAGATGGTCGACATCCTCATGCCGCTACCGCCTCCAGCACGCCGTTGCGCAGCTCGTAACGCCGTTCGCAGCGCGCGGCCAGCCCGGCGTCGTGCGTCACCAGTACCAGGGCCGTGCCCATGGCCTCGCGCAGGCGGAAGATGAGGTCGGAGACCTGCTGACCGGTGCGGGCATCGAGGTTGCCGGTAGGCTCGTCGGCGAACAGCACGCGCGGTCCCGGGGCGAAGGCGCGGGCGACGGCCACGCGCTGCTGCTCCCCGCCGGAGAGCTGATGGGGGTAGTGATCCAGGCGGCGTGCCAGACCGACGTCGTCCAGCGCCTGGCGGGCCAGTGCCTGCGCCTCGCGTTCACGGCCGGCGAGCTCCAGCGGCAGCATCACGTTCTCCAGGGCCGTGAGCCCCGGCAGCAGCTGGAAGGACTGGAAGACGAAACCGACCTGCCCCGCGCCGCCGTGCGCGCGGGCATCCTCGTCGACCTGGTGCAGGGCCTGCCCGAGCAGATGCACCTCGCCGCTGCTGGGCGCATCCAGACCGGCCAGCAGGCCGAGCAGGGTGGACTTGCCGGAACCGGAGGCCCCGATGATGGCCACCGCCTCGCCGGCGGCGATCTCGAGTTCCACGCCCTCGAGGATGGAGAGTTCACCGCCGGGTGCACGCACGCGGCGGGTGAGCCCGTGGGCAGTGACCACGGGATGCTTTACACTGTCGGTCATGCGCAAGACGATCCTGTTGTTGTTGCTTTTCGGTGCGTTGCTGGCGGCCACCGCCGCCCAGGCGGCGCCGCGTATCCTGATCCTGGGCGACAGCCTCAGCGCCGCCTACGGGATCGACCCGGATGCCGGTTGGACCGAGCTCCTGGCCAAAAGGTTGCAGGAACAAGGCCTGGATTACGAGGTCGTGAACGCCAGCATCACCGGCGATACCACGCGCGGTGGACTGGCCCGCCTGCCCCGGCTGCTGGAACGGCATCGCCCGGACATCGTCATCCTCGAACTGGGCGGCAACGACGGCCTGCGCGGGCTGTCGCTGGACAGCATGCGCGACAATCTCGATCGCATGATCGCGCTCAGCCGCGACCAGGGTGCCGAGGTGCTGCTGCTCGGCATCCAGCTCCCGCCCAACTACGGCCCCGCCTATACCGAGGCCTTCCATCGCGTGTACCTGGACCTCGCAACACAGCGCGACGTGGCGCTGGTACCCTTCTTCCTCGCTGGCGTGGTCGAGCGCGAGGAACTGTTCCTGCCCGACCGCATCCACCCGAACGAAGACGCGCAACCGCGGCTGATGGAGAACGTCTGGGCCGGGCTGGCCCCGCTGATCAACGCGCGCGCTGCCAGTCGCTCAGTATCTTCGGCACCTCGGCAAGCCGCGTCACCGTAGCGTCCGGAAAAAGCGTATCCAGCGGCCAGGGCGCGTCGCGCAGGTTCACCCAGATGGTGCGCATGCCGGCACGCGCCGCCCCCTCGATATCGCGCACCGGGTCATCGCCGATATGCACGGACTCGGCCGCCGTCACGCCGCCGGCGGCGAGCGCGGCGGCGAAGATCTCCGGATGCGGCTTGGCCGCACCGATCTCCTCGGAGCGGATCACGAAATCGAAATAGTGGTCGATGCCGATGCGGCGCACGTCGGCGTTGCCGTTGGTCACGGCCCCCAGGCGATACTGTCCGCGCACGGCCTCCAGCAGGGCATGCGCCTCGTCGAACACCTCCACCTCGTTGCGCGCCTCCCAGTACACGGTGAACCCCGGTTCCACCAGGCCCTCGTCGTAGCCGCCTTCGCCGGCCAGCTGTCGCAGCCATTGCTTGCGCAGGGTGGTGAGGTCGTGCATCAGCTCGCTGCGTTCCCGCATGAAACCCTGGCGATGCGTCAGCAGGTCTTCGGTGCTGTAGCGCGCCGGGATGTTCGGGTAATGCAGCTCGAGCCAGGCATAGAAACGGGCCTCGGCCCGCTGGATCACGGGGCCACACCACCAGAGGGTGTCGTCGAGATCGAAGGTGAGACAGCGCAGGGTCATGGGCATGAAAACGATGGGTGCATCACGATTCTATCAAGCCGCCAGCCGGCGGGGGAATTTTGCCCATTGAGCGCCGGGGTGTCCGCCGACAGACTCGAGCGGACCATCAATAACCGTGTCATGGAGGACCGTCATGCAGATCACCCCGCTCAGAAACCGTCCGCAGCAGGAAACCGTACCCGCCCCGCCGGCCACGTCCGCCCCTGAGCAAAGACCCTCGCCCGCAGACCGCGACGACACATCCGCGGCAGAGGCCTGCCTGCTGTTTTCCTGCCCGGCGCATCGCGAGGTCATCCCGGCCGTGACCCAGTTCCTCTATGGCCAGGGCGCGGACATCACCTCGCTGGAGGAACACTGGACCGATATCGACGAGGGCCTGCTGTTCATGCGCATCGGCTTTCACACGAGGCGCCTGCGCCGCACGCGCGTGAGCCTGGAATCGGCCTTCGCCCGCTGCATCGGCGCGCCCTTCAACATGGACTGGCGCATCGGCTATGCCGACCGGAAGAAGCGCGTGGCCATCCTGGTGAGTCGCTACGACCATGCCCTGATGGAACTGCTCTGGCAGTGGTCGCGCGGCCTGCTGCCCTGCGAGATGACGATGGTGATCAGCAACCACGAGGACCTGCGCCCGGCGGTGGAGAACTTCGGCATTCCCTTCCACGTGGTGCCGATGACGGCACAGACCCGTGCAGAAGGTGAACGCCAGATGCTCAAGCTGCTGGAGGGCAAGACCGACCTCGTGGTGCTTGCCCGCTACATGCAGATCCTCAGCCAGGATTTTCTCGGCTACTACCCCAACCGCGTCATCAACATCCATCATTCCTTCCTGCCGGCCTTCAAGGGGGCGAACCCCTATCGCCAGGCGCACGAACGCGGCGTGAAACTGATTGGCGCCACCGCCCACTACGTCACCGCCGAGCTGGACAACGGCCCCATCATCGAACAGGACGTGCAACGCGTCTCGCACCGGCGCGGGATCGAGCAGTTGCGCGAGCTGGGCGAACACATCGAACGCGGCACACTGGCGCGCGCCGGGCGCTGGCATCTGGAGGACCGGGTGATCGTGCACGACAACCGCACCCTGGTCTTTTACGGCTGACGGGTAATCAGACCCCTTGCAGCGTGAAGGTCAGGCGCCGCCGGTGCGGCGCGGTACGGTGCTCCCACAGGTAAAGCCCCTGCCAGGCACCCAGCGCGCTGCGACCGCGCGAGACGGGAATGCCGAGGCCGCTCTGGGTGAGCACGGTGCGTATGTGCGCGGGCATGTCGTCCGGCCCTTCGTCGCGATGCACGAAGCCGGGGTCGCCATCTGGCACCAGGCGTGACATGAAGGTCTCGAGGTCATGCCGCACGTCGGGGTCTGCATTCTCGCAGAGCATCAGCGAGGCGCTGGTGTGGTGGATGAACACGTGGCAAAGACCGGTCTGGATGCCGGCGGCCCGTATCACGTCTTCGAGTCGGTCGGTGATGTCGTAGGTGCCGCGTCCGCGGGTCTCGACGATGAGGCTGTCCTGGAAGCAGTGCATGGCTGACTGTCAGCGAATGGAAACGGCCGTACAGTCTACCACCCGCGCCTCAGCTGCCGTTATGGCAGGGCCGTTTTACCTCGCCCGACGCCTGTGCACGCAGGTAGGCATCGAGCGCCTCGGCCGGCATGGGCCGCGCGAACAGAAAGCCCTGGCCTGCCTCGCAGCCCATGGCGACGAGCTCACGGCATTGCGCCTCTTCCTCGATGCCCTCGGCGATCACATCCATTTCCAGGCTGCGCGCCAGACCCAGAACCCCCTCCACGACGGCACGGTGCCGACGGCCTCGATGCATGGCGCGGATGAAGGAACGGTCCATCTTGAGCGTGTCCATGGGCAGGTCGGTGAGATAGCCCAGGGAGGAGAAGCCGGTGCCGAAGTCGTCGATGGCCACCTCGATTCCGGCCTCACGCAGGCTCGCCACCTTGGCGCGACTGCCATCCATGTCCTCGATCAGGGTGCTCTCGGTGAGCTCCACCTTCACATGCTGCGGCTCGATGCCCGCCGCCTGGATGATGCGGAACATGTCCTGGCAGAAGTCCGCCTGCTGGAAACGCCGGGCCGAGGCGTTCACCGACACCTTGATGAGGTGTCCCGCGTCATGCCACTGGCGCAGCTGGCGACAGGCCTTTTCGGTCACCTGCGCATCGAGCTGGTGGATACGGCCGAGTTCCTCGGCCAGCGGAATGAAGGTATCGGGTGACAGATAACTGCCGTCCGGCTGACGCCAGCGGGCCAGCGCCTCTACCGCGATCACCCGCCCGCTGCCGAGATCGACGATGGGCTGGTAGTGCACCTCGATCTGTCCCTGGGTGATGGCCTCGCGCAGACGACTCTCCCAGTGCACCGCAGCGGTGGCCTGATCGCCCATCTCCGGCGAGAAGAAGCGCATGCTCTCGTTGGCGCGCTTGGCCTGGTACATGGCCGCGTCGGCGTTCTTGATCAGGGCCTCGGCGCTGCGTCCGTCCGAGGGATACATGGCGACGCCGAAGCTCGCCCCAAGGCTGAAGCGCAGCCCCTCCTGCACGAAGGGTTCGTCGGCAATCTGCAGCAGCTTGGTGGCCGTGGCCTCGGCATCGGCGCGCGTGGAACCGGTCGGCAGAACGAAGACGAACTCGTCGCCGCCGAAGCGGCCCAGCAGGACGTCGGACCGACAGCCCGAACGCAGGCGCTGGGCGAGCTTGATCAACAACTGGTCGCCCACCGAGTGGCCATGGGCATCGTTCACATATTTGAAACGATCCAGGTCCATGAAGATGACCGCGAACTCGTCCTGGTTGCGCTCCGCCCGTCTGACGATGGCCTCCAGCTCACGTTGCAGATAACGCCGGTTGGGCAGCTCGGTGAGCGGGTCGTAGTCGGCGAGCATGCGGATATAGGACTCGTAGCCCTTCTGCCGGGTGACGTCGATGGTGGTGGCACGTATGGCCTTGATGCGACCCGCCTCATCCACCACGGGTCCGGCATAGTGCCGCACCCAGCGTGCACCACCCTCCTCGTTCACGAAGCGCAGCTCGATCACCTGCGGCGAGGCGGTTTTCATCACGCGGTCGTGGCCTTCCTGCCAGAGTTCGAGGTCATCCGGATGGACACACTCGTCGAGCAGGCCCGGCGCATCCATCAGCTCCTCTGCCGTCAGACCGGTAAGCGACTGCACCGCGGGAGAGACATAGAGGAAACGCCCGTCGAGCCGCTGGACATAGGAAAACTCCAGCGCAAAGTCGGCCACTGCCTTGAACAGGTCCCCCTGACGCCCGAGGTCACGCCGCAGCCACAGCACCGTGCCCAGCAGCGAGCCGAGCAGCAGGGCCACGATCAGGGGGATGGCAATGAACTGGGGACGAAACTCGCCGACGACGTAGAGATGCTGGAGGACAGCAAAGGGCGCGATGACGACGAGCGCGATCAGGATGCCCTGGAGGTAGGCAACGAATTTTGAGCTGGTGTACTTCACGTTGGTTTACGTTTCGCCTCGAAGCCATCCATAACCACGATGGCGGAATGGTAATTACTCCCTGTGACCGACACCACCCCAGCCGCTGCCCTGCGTATAAAAAATGCCCGATAACCGCTACACTAGCGCCTGCATTCGTTCCCTTTCGACATACTAGTCCAGAAACGCCATGACGTCCCAGAGCACCCCGGTCAAACGCCACGCTACGGTACCCGTTCGGGTCGGCCATGTCACGGTCGGCGGCGACGCGCCGGTCGTGGTGCAGTCCATGACCAATACCGATACCGCCGATGCGGTGCGCACCGCCGTGCAGGTGGCCGAGCTGGCAAAGGCCGGTTCCGAGCTGGTGCGCATCACGGTGAACACCGAGGAGGCCGCCCGCGCCGTCCCCGAGATCCGCGAGCGCCTCGATGCCATGGGCTGCGACGTGCCGCTGGTCGGCGACTTCCACTTCAACGGCCACAAGCTGCTGGCCAAGCACCCGGCCTGTGCCGAGGCCCTGGCGAAGTACCGCATCAACCCGGGTAACGTGGGCCGCGGCAGGAAACGCGACGAGCAGTTCGCGCAGATGATCGAGTTCGCCTGCCGCTACGACCGGCCGGTGCGCATCGGCGTGAACTGGGGCTCGCTGGACCAGGACCTGCTGGCGCGCCGGCTGGACGAGAACGCGAAGCTGCCGCAGCCGAAGGAACTGGGTGAAGTCACCCACGATGCGCTCATCGAGTCGGCACTCACCAGCGCCGCGCGCGCCGAGGCACTGGGCCTGCCGCACGACCACATCGTGCTCTCCTGCAAGATGAGCGGCGTGCAGGACCTGATCAAGGTGTACACCGATCTCGCCGCCCAGTGCGACTACCCGCTGCACCTGGGGCTGACCGAGGCCGGCATGGGTTCCAAGGGCATCGTCGCCTCCACCGCCGCCCTGGCGGTACTGCTGCAGCAGGGCATCGGCGACACCATCCGCATCTCGCTCACCCCCGAGCCCGGCGGCTCGCGCACGCAGGAGGTGATCGTCGCCCAGGAGATCCTGCAGACCATGGGCCTGCGCTCTTTCACCCCGATGGTGATTGCCTGCCCCGGTTGCGGGCGCACCTCCAGCGACTACTTCCAGCGCCTGGCCGAGGACATCCAGAGCTACCTGCGCCACCAGATGCCGGTGTGGCGCAAGACCCACCCGGGCGTGGAGGAGATGACCGTGGCGGTGATGGGCTGCGTGGTCAACGGCCCGGGCGAGAGCAAGCACGCCAATATCGGCATCAGCCTGCCGGGCTCCGGCGAGCAGCCGGTGGCCCCCGTCTACATCGACGGGCAGAAGGACGTGACCCTCAAGGGCGACCACATCGCCGAGGAATTCCAGCGCCTGGTCGACGCCTATGTCGAATCGCACTACGGTGAACAGGCCGGCACGCACCACGCCGCCTGACGGGACCGCGCGGACAGGCCCGTGAGCGGGAACACGCGCACCGCCATCGTCTGGTTTCGCCGGGATCTGCGCCTGGCGGACAACCCCGCCCTCGAGCACGCCCTTGGGCGTGCCGGGCACATCCTGCCCGTCTACATCCACGATCCGCATGCCCAGGGAGACTGGCCCGACGGTGCCGCCAGTCGCTGGTGGCTGCACCAGAGCCTGCAGGCACTGGATGGCGACCTGCGCCGGCTCGGCTCCCGGCTCATCCTGCGCGAGGGTCCGGCACTGGAGGCGCTACAGCTGCTGCTGCGCGAGACCGGGGCCGGACTCGTCTGCTGGAACCGGCTCTACGAGCCGGCCGCGATCGCCCGCGACAAGGCCATCAAGGCCCGGCTCCGGGAACACGTCGAGGTGGCGAGCTTCAATGCCGCCCTGTTCGGCGAGCCCTGGGAGACGGTGAAGGGCGACGGCACCCCCTATCGCGTCTTCACCCCCTTCTGGAAGGCCATGAACCGCGAGGGACTGCCGGAACGACGCATCCCGGGAGCAGTACCGGATCGCCTCCCCGCGGTGGATGCCGCCCTGCCCTCCCGCGACCTGGCGGCCTTCGGACTGCTGCCGGAGATCGACTGGACGGCGGGCCTGGAAGCGGCCTGGCAGCCCGGCGAGGCCGGCGCCTGGTCGGCCCTGGAGGCCTTCCTGGACGAGGTGGCCGACTACGATACGGCCCGCGACCGCCCCGCCCTGCCCGGCACCTCGCGGCTCTCGCCCCACCTGCACTTCGGCGAGATCGGGCCGGTGCAGATCGCCCAGGCCCTGGCCCGGCACCACGGCCTCGAGCGCCAGGGCGTGGCCAGCTATCTGCGCGAGCTGGGCTGGCGCGAATTCGCCCACCACCTGCTCTATCACTTCCCCCGGACGCCGACCGAGCCGCTGGATGCGCGCTTTGCCCGCTTCCCCTGGGCCGGCGACTACGACGCCGCCCTCGGGGCCTGGCAACGCGGCCGCACCGGCATCCCCATCGTCGACGCCGGCATGCGCGAGCTCTGGCAGACCGGCTGGATGCACAACCGCGTGCGCATGCTGGTGGCCTCGCTGCTCACCAAGAACCTGCTCATCCCCTGGCAGGAAGGCGCGCGCTGGTTCTGGGACACCCTGGTCGACGCGGACCTCGCCAGCAACACGCTGGGCTGGCAGTGGACCGCCGGCTGCGGCGCCGACGCCGCACCCTACTTCCGCATCTTCAACCCCGTCACCCAGGGCGAACGCTTCGACCCGAAGGGCGGGTACGTGCGCCGCTTCGTACCCGAACTGGCCGAACTCCCGGACAAGTACATCCACGCCCCCTGGCTCGCCCCCGCCAACGTCCTCGCCGCCGCCGGTGTCAGACTCGGCGACAACTACCCCGAACCGCTGGTCGACCTCAAGGCCACACGCGCCCGGGCACTGGAGCGCTTTGAGGAGATGAAGAAGCGTGAGGGGTGAGGGGATAGGCGTTAGGCGTTAGGCGTTAGGCGTTAGGCGTTAGGCGTTAGGCGTTAGGC